>CAZISK010000862.1:0-3855 GCA_964541355.1 uncultured Candidatus Obscuribacterales bacterium | reverse complement strand
ATCTCTTTCCGGCAAGTGGTGAAACAGAAGCGGGCTCACTGCCTGGAAGCTGCCCTTGCTGCAGCCGTTATCCTGGAGCAACATGACTTTCCGCCGCTGTTGCTCAGCTTTGAATCTGTAGACAAGCTCGATCACGTCATCTTCGTATTCAAAACGAAGACTGGCTGGGGATCGGTTGCTCGTTCGCGCGACACCGGATTGCACGGCAGAAAGCCGATCTTCCGCAGTGCCAGAGATCTGGCAATGAGTTATTTCGATCCGTATGTGGACTATACTGGGCGGATTACCGGTTATGCTGTGGTCGATCTCAACGATCTCGGCGACTATGACTGGCGATTTTCAGAGACCAACATGTGGAGGGTCGAACAGTATCTCATTGATTTCCCCCATGTTTCAATTGTTTCGTCCGACAAAAGGTATGAAAGGCTCCTGCGTCGATACACTGAGTTCAAGGCTCGCTATCCCGATCGTCAGGTCACATACTTCGATAACAAACATACGTGGATGTAACACGTTCATCGATGTACGAGGTGCTTGATGGAAGAGAATGACGATCTAAAACCGAACTCTGATGTACAAATGAAGCTTGCTCTTTCAAGAACAGTATTGGCTTTCGATCGGACACTACTGGCCTGGATACGTACGGCAATTTCGCTGCTTGGATTTGGTTTCACCCTTGCGAAAGTTCTTCATGGTTACCTGGTAAGTGGTGCTGTGCGTGGTATCAATCCGGAATCGCCGCGCACGGTTGGAATGGCCCTGATCATTTTGGGATTGGGGGCTTTGATCGGAGGATCGGTAGAGCATTACCGGGCAGTCACGGCTATCAAGAAGACTCTGAAGGTTTCTGTTTGGTCACCGGCCTTGGTGACTGCTATTTCACTGTCTTTCCTCGGGATTTATGTTGCAGTGGATATTTTTGTCGGTATACCGTAGGCGTCAATCTTACCTTTTATGGTGAGCTCAGGGGGACGGAGCCCGGTAGGGCGCCAGGTGTGGACGGATTGCTGGTGCTGGAAGGGGAACTGGTACTACTGGGAATACTTGGCGTGCTGCTATTGCTGGGTGTCGAAAGGTTGGCCGTGGGTTTTACCGCCATCATGATGCCGACCACCACTATACAAACAAGGATGACGACTCCGATAATCGTGGTGTAGGGGGAGTTTTCCGGAGGTCCCTCGCTGCCATTCCCACGTTGAATTGGCGAGCGATACGAATCTGGTACTGCATTTGGTGCCGACCCATAATGCTCTCCACCCTGAGAGCCTTGCTGTGCATAACCCCCCTGTGGACGGCTGCTTTGTGTCGGCGAAATTGATGCAGAAATTGATGATTGATGCTGTTCGAAGTTCTTCATCCATTGAGGAACTTCCCCGTCGGTGCGGGCTCCCCCGCCGCCAGCGGCCCTGGGGGTGGGAATGGCATCCAATTGGTCTGCCAGACCCGCTCCGCCCTGGCTGGATGGAGCCTCGGCATGATGTCCCATCCCTGGTGAAGGTATCGCATCCAGGGCGTCTTTTGGAATACCGGCGCCGGAGCCCGGTGTCGGTATAGAATCCAATAAATCTTTTGGAATACCTGCCGATGCGGCACCTGCGCCTGGGCTCGGTATCGCATCAAGCGCTGTCTTGGAGATACGGGCTCCCGCCCCGGTGTCTGCGGCTGTGGCGCCTGCTCCGGGAGTCGGAATCGAGTCGAGGACATCTTTGGAATAGCCTGCTTGCCCTCCGCCACTTCCCGGAGCCGGAATGGCGTCTAGGGCGCTCTTCGAGATGCCGGCTCCTGGCGCGGAGACCGGCTCCTGCTTGGCTATACCTTTAAGGCTGGAAATGTCTGCCGATGCGGTCGTTTTCTTTCTTCCTAAAAGCCCGCCGCCGGTTGGTGCTCCGCCCTTTAATGCCGAAGGGGTGGGTATGGCGTCGAGCTGTCCCTTCATAGCGGGGGCGGCCGCGGGGCCGGGGATCGCGTCGAGCTGATCCTTAAGCGATGAGCTTGCCGGCTGCGCTCCTGCACCAGGGGAAGGAATCGCGTCAAGTTGACCCTTGAGCGAGGAGGATCCACCTGGTCCGGGAATTGCATCCAGCTGCTCCTTCAAGGAGACACCGGTATTGGCGGCTGGAGGTGCCGCCCAACCTGGAGTCGGGAGTGCATCGAGTTGCTCCTTTGGGCCGGGAGCGGGTGGACCGTCGCCAGGCTTCGGGTTGGCGGATGGATTGGCGCTTCTGATGGCGTCTAATCTTTGCTTACTGGTGGAACCTAAATTGGGTCTGGCATGGCCGTTGCAATGCCCATGCGGCGACGAAACGTTCGGATTGCGAGGCTTGCTGCAGATCGGGCAAATTGGTGATTCAGCGTTCATAAGCTCACTCAAGTAGGTCGAACTATTCAAGAAGGGTCGATGGCGCATAACCAACATACCCTTTGTGCCCGGCCAGGCCAACTAATTATATTAGAATCGGAAATGGCTGATTATTTTTTTGCATCATGATCGCACCACGATCAACTGAAAACATCGATGCTTGATATCAGTCTATTCGAGTGGCCGGATTGTCTTGAAATGAAACCCTAATGACGCAAGGTCAAGCGCCGTGTTGTCCGGCTTTCCGTGTTCGAGTTCCATAAGCTTCTTAATCGGTACGAAGATGTTCACCGCTTGTGGTATCACTGTCATCCGCATAGGCGTAACGCTGTGCTCCTCTCCGTCTCTGATGCAGGGCAGCTGATGACTCCTTGGCGGATCTTTCAGATGCCGTCGGCTGAGTGCCGATCACAGTTTTTGACTGAAGATTTGAATCGATCGAACTCCGCGACGCGCGACCCGTTGCCGCCTCCAGGGAGAAGGAGCAGGATACGATCATTCGGGTCCACGCATCAAATCCTGACCCTTTTTTGTTGGCGAAGATTATAACGCTCGTGGTGTTTTTACTCAGTATCAACTGTGCTTGTTCTGACCGTAAGCGCTAATAGATTCCGCAGGCAATTAATCTGAGCCAGTCACTACAAGGAAACATTTGTCTGCTAAAGTACCTGTACGAATTACTAGAAGGTCCAGGCTTGACCTTTTTGTCCTCATGTATTATTCAACCATCTATTGGGGCGCTCGGCTTCGAACACAAGGTCAAAAAGATCGCCATAAGTTGAAGGAGAGACTCGATGTTTAAGGCTATTGGTAGCTCGATTTGTGCTGTCGCCCTCGTCGCCGGTCTCGCCGCTTGTGGAGGCGATGGATGGGAAAAAATGACCATCGATGGCGCCACTATCTCCTTCGAAATGCCGAAGCCAATTAAGATGAATCAGGATCCCAAAGAGGGAATGGTCGTCTATGTCGCTCAAAAGACTAACGAAAAGTTGTCTTTCAAGGTCGGTATTGTAAAACGCAATTACGAGCAAGACCAGGCCAAAGGACTGACCGACGATCAGGTGCTCAGTACATTTGCTCAGAAGGTATTGCAAGCGAGCCAGCAGCAGTTTGCGCAGATGGGCATGAAGACCCAGTTCAACTTTAACGGTAGTTTTAATGTTGAGGGTGGTGCCGGACAACAGTACCAGGGACAGGTCGGCAAGGCTTTAGTGCTCAATCGCTTTTACATCAATAAGCTTGGCATTTATTGGGTTGAAGCAATTACTCAAGATCCGAATAATGCAGACATCAATCGATTTCTCAGTTCGTTCAAGCCTTAGAGTCGCCTAAATGGCGGGTTCATTCACATATTGATAATTGAGTTGTTTGCGGGGAAACTGCTTCAAGAGTCTTTGAAAATCATCAGAGGACAGGCTTGGTCCGGAGACGGTTAGTCGCTGAATCTCCTTTTGGGAGAGAAGCTTGAAGGCGTCCTTGAAGTTGATGCCTGTAGC
>CAZISK010000861.1:0-3855 GCA_964541355.1 uncultured Candidatus Obscuribacterales bacterium | reverse complement strand
TGTAACTTCAAAGCAATAAGACGTAAACTGCAAGAATAGCCGCTAGATATCATATGTTATGATCTGCTCTTGCAAAACGAAATCTATAACTTAATTGGGATTAACTATGGGACTTGCTGTAGAGAAAAAGAAAGACATTATCGACAACCACCGCGTGCATGAGTCGGACACCGGTTCGCCGGAAGTCCAGGTAGCAATGCTCACAGAGCGGATCAACGAACTGACCGGGCACCTGAAAGGGAATAAGAAAGACTTTCAGAGCCAGCGCGGACTTTTAATGATGGTAGGTAAGAGACGCCGCCTTTTGCAATATCTCAATCGCGAAGATCACGGCAGATATCGCAAATTAATTGAAAGACTCGGACTAAGAAGATAATCAGGCAGGCGGGCTCCATAGCTCGCCTGTTTTGTGGAATCGCTGAGTTTTTGAGTTCGAAGCTCGAGCTTACCACTTGAGTCACTTCAGTGAAGAAGCAAACCGGTGCGGGCATCGCAGGGAGCGGCCGCTTTTGTTTGGCATGTTTTGTGAATATTTCCCAGAAACCTCAAGAGGTCAGTCACGTGCAGAGCGTTAGTGAAATCAAAGATATTGAATTAGAAATTGATGGCAAACAGGTAACAATCAAGACCGGAAGACTGGCAAAGCAAGCAAATGGTGCCTGCGAAGTCTACTGTGGCGACACAATGGTGCTGGTTACCTGCGTGCAGAGTAAAGAAGCTCGTGATGGAATCGACTTCTTCCCGCTCCTGGTTGACTACGAAGAGAAGTTGTACGCCGTTGGACGCGTGCCGGGAAGTTTTCTCCGCCGCGAAGGCCGAGCTCCGGACAAGGCTATTTTAACGAGCCGCCTTATCGATCGTCCGATCAGACCATTGTTCGATTACACCTATAGAAAAGATGTACAGATCGTCGCGACAGCTATGAGCGCCGATCAGGAAAATCCACCCGATACGCTGGCCATGCTTGGTGCATCGGTCGCGATTAGCTTGGCTGGTCTGCCGTTCGCCGGTCCTATCGGTGCAGTTCGTGTAGGCCGAGTAAAGGGCAAGTTGATCGCCAACCCGACTTACGAGCAGATCGAACAGTCCGACATCGACCTGGTCGTCGCCGGAACGGATGAGTCGATCATGATGGTCGAAGCGGGCTGCAAGTTGGTCAACGAGCGCGATGTTCTGGCTGCCATTGATTATGCTCACAAGCAGATCAAGCGTCAGGTCGAGGCTCAGAACGAGCTCTTACGCGCCATGGGTGTAGTGAAGAAGGAGTACGAACAGCCTGTCAAGAACGAGGCTCTTAACAATCTTCTTCATGAGCGTGCAACTGAGCACCTCAAGAGATCGATGGACAATGTTCGGGAAAAAGCTGTTCGCTCAGAGCATCTTGACGCTGCTCTCCAGTCGGTATTAACCGCGATAGAAGAGCTGCCGGAAGAGCATGAGCTCAAGTTGGTTTCCAAATCCACCATCAAAGCGTACCTGGAAGAGTATGAAGCCGAGCTGATGCGCAACCAGGTGCTGGAAACTGGTAAACGAGCCGATGGACGAAAGTGTGACGAGATTAGACCGATCACCGTTCAAGTCGGCGTGCTGCCAAGAACTCACGGCACCGGACTGTTCACCAGAGGTACCACTCAGGTTCTGTCCGTTGCAACGTTGGGTATCGCCGGTGATGCGCAGAAGCTTGATTCAATCGATCCGCAAACTGAAAAGCGCTATATGCACCACTACAATTTCCCGGGCTTCTCGGTCGGAGAGGTCAAGCCGATGCGCGGACCGGGTCGTCGTGAGATCGGTCACGGTGCGCTGGCGGAGCGAGCGCTCATGCCGGTCTTGCCTGATCAAGAGTCTTTCCCCTATACGTTACGCGTAGTGTCGGAAGTGCTCGAATCTAATGGATCGACCTCAATGGCATCCACCTGTGGTTCCAGCCTATCGTTGATGGATGCGGGTGTCCCACTTGCCGCAACCGTTGGTGGTATCGCTATGGGTTTGATTCTGGAAGGCGATCGTTTTGCCATTCTTTCCGATATTCAAGGACTGGAAGACTTCCTGGGCGACATGGATTTCAAAGTTGCAGGAACGCGTGATGGAATCACTGCTCTGCAAATGGACATCAAAGTTCAGGGCATCTCTCTGGAAGTCATGAGAGTTGCATTGGATCAGGCACGTCGCGGCAGAATCCATATCATCGACAAGATGGAAGAGGTATTGCCTGGACATCGTGAGCAACTCTCCAAATGGGCTCCCAGACTGATCACCATCAAGATTGATCCGGACGATATCGGCACTGTCATCGGTCCTGGTGGCAAGATGATTCGCCGTATTATCGAAGAGACTGGTGCCACCATCGATATCGAGGACGACGGCACTGTGGTTATCGGCAGCGTCGAGGCAGCAGGCGGCGACGCCGCTCGAGACATGATTCTCCAATTGGTAAAACGCATTGAAGTCGGCGGTATTTATGCCGGGCGCGTAACCAGAATTATTCCGGTCGGTTGCTTTGTAGAGCTGCTTCCTGGCAAGGAAGGCATGGTCCACATCTCGCAGCTGGAGAATCGACGCGTCAATAAGGTAGAGGATGTTGTATCTGTTGGACAACGAGTAGTTGTCAAGGTGCGAGAGATTGACGATCGAAATCGCGTCAACCTGACAATGAAAGAGGTCAGTCCCCAAGAGCGCCAGCAGTTTGAACCCCCATCCACTTAAAGTGGTTCGATGATTGCCTTTTTTGATTTCGACTCTCTGGCCTTCCGCCTGAAGGCGGGTCTCGTAAGCTCCCTCACGCTGTCGCTGCTGATAATGCCGATCCTTGCGGTCGAATTGCACCAGGCTGGTGCCGTCGATGCTCGTGGTAAAAAACATGCACGCTCCAGCAGCCATGCTAATGCTCAAGCTCGCAAGAAAGGGGCATCGCACGGCGGCGCGCGTACAAAGAAAGGTCGTGGCGGGAAAACGTCTGGCCGCTCAGAAAGGCGAGGGCGGCACGCAAGAAGACACGAAGCGCCGCAACGAAAGGCCGTTTGGAAGCCACCACCACCAAGTCCGGAGCAGATTGCTGCCAATCAACGGCGCGAGCAATCTTATCAGACGATGGGTCAGGCCTATCGTCTATACGATCAGGGAATCAATCTGCGATTGGCGGGCGACTATGTGCAGGCAGTCGATAAACTCAATCAGTCGTGGCGTATGTTCAACGATATTAAGGGCTACCAGCGCAACGGCGAAGCCAGTCTGGCCGAGGCATTGGTTCATTACGAATTGGGTCAGGCCGCCGAAGGGCAGGGCGATTACCTGACTGCCCGCGACAGTTACTTTCGCTGTTTAAATATCCGACCATCGCTGGTTGAAGCCAGCATTAGATTGGTCAGTCTATTGGCCTCAACCGGCCAATGGCAGTTAGCGATCGCCAAGGCTCAGGAGGCGGTGCGAGCCAACCCACTAGACCCTCGCGCACATATGCTCATGGCTTTGACTCTAAGTAAGACCGGGCATCAACAAGAATCGCAAAATGAGAGCGCACAAGCGAAGCAGCTGCTCAAAGTCGTCCCCAAATATAAGCCGATGGGAATCGATGCGGTTTGGCGTCGGACACACAATCCCGACGGTTCGCTGAAGCAGACTGGAGCTGACGAAGCCGCCAGTGAAGGTGATTCGCAGCCGGAAGCCGGCAGTCACTTCAACAAGCCCGAAGAGATTATGGGCGATTCAACCGAAGAGACTGTCGAAGACGAAGAGCAACAAGACAGTCAAGAGTAAGGCTGAGTCTGATATTCCATAGCGGACGGTCGGCAACTATTGGGGTCGGGCCTTATGCCTTGCTCAATCTCTTTTTTGACTACTTGCGAATGCTTACAA
>CAZISK010000860.1:0-3856 GCA_964541355.1 uncultured Candidatus Obscuribacterales bacterium | reverse complement strand
ATCGAGCGCGCGGTGATTTTGGCCAAGCCGAATGAGTCCACGCTGAAGCCGGAATATCTTCCCTTTGAATTATCTTTCGGCGAGAGCCAACTCCAACCACACGACCTTCCTATGACCGGAAACTTGGAGGCCTTGCTCGCAAATTATGAGCGTGAGATTTTGCGCCACGTGCTGAACAAGCACAACTGGAATCAAACCACGGCCGCGAAAGAGTTGAAGATTTCGGAGCGCGTGCTTCGTTATAAAATCAAGCGGCTGGCTTTGCCCTCTCCCAAAAAGTAAATGAACTGGTATCGTTGTTGAAGTAAATTTCCTCTATCAATCTCTCACAGATTCCCTCTCCCAATACAAGACGATTTAATCCGCTTACTGATTTTTTGTAAACTGATCTAGCGGATGAAGCGGATAAAGCCTGTTTGAAGCCGCTTGTCCTCATGGGGACAAGAAAATCAAATCGCCTTGACTTGCTTTTGGAGTTTTACGCCTCTTCGATTCGGCAGCTTTTGTCGAATTTCCCCGACAAAAATGTCGGATTCATTTCTCCTCGTTTACCCCCCGCAAAACTAAAGGCAGATGAATTCCAACAGAATCAAGTAGATAATCAATTGCAAAATCGCCTGCCATTTCATGGCACATAGATTGAACTTTCTCAAGTGAACGCAACAATTCAACTAATCCGTTAGGCAATTTTTCAAACCGCGTTGCTCAGTAATCTATTTGGTTGAAAGCAACGCATTTTTTCTTTCTTCAAAATTCGAAAGGAGACCGAATCATGGCAACAGCAATCGTACTCAGCGGTGGTGGTTCACGCGGCGACTTTCAACTGGGGGCCCTTACAGCGCTCTATGAAGCAGGCATAAGGCCTGACATCATTTGCGGTACATCGGTCGGTGCCCTAAATGCACTGATGTTGACCCAAGGTGAAAGTGGATTGGAGAATCTTCGAAATATCTGGTTTGGACTAAGACGCAATGATCACATGTGGCTATTTGAAGACTGGTGGCAAGATGTCCATCCGGATCTTCACAAAGCAATCATAGGAGCAATGCTGGGGGATAGCTCGCCTACCGGCGGTGAACCTTGGTCAGTTGCTTCCGGAAGTCTGGCTGGTGGAGGGATTGGAGCGTTGTTCGGGCCGATAGGCCTTTTGACAGGTGCGCTCGTTGGCGCTGCGGTAACAGGAACTATTCAAAACATCACTGCGGACGCCATGAAGGGATTGCTTCTTGTGCTCAACAACAAGGCTCGAGCGCTTCTTAATCTAAACCCAATTCGAAAGATCATGGCAGATCGATTCGATGCGGCTAAGCTGGCGCAATTTGTCGGATCGGGAAAAAAACTTCGACTTGCTACCGTCGGTCTCGAGTCTGGCGAGCTCTGCTACGTAACAGAAACTGGTGACTTGCTGCGGCGCGATGGTGTTCAAAAAATTGCTGCTGGCATTTCTATACTTGAGGGTGCAATAGCGTCTTCAGCGATTGCTGCTGTATTTCCGCCGGTGAATTTTGCTGGTGATGCCTGGATAGATGGTGGACACCGGGAGAATGTGCCACTACGTGCGGCGATCCAAGCGGGAGCAACCCGCATCTACGTCGTATGCTCTGGCCCCATCGACCGATGGAGTGCGATTAATCGAACTCCAGATGCCAGGTTTGACCAGCCACCTCCGACCGATTTTGAGAGTCGTAAGATACTGGATATTGCAAATCGTGCTATCATCGAAATCCATCTTGATGAGATGGAAGCAGACGATGTATATCCTGTGATCGACAACTCTAGTTTGCCTATCACGCTCATTGCGCCGGAATACCCGTCGCACGATATTGTCACAATCGACCCGGAACTCATTCGCGTAAACTATGACTACGGTTACCGCTCCGCCTGGGATGCGCTTAACAATGCATCTTCGGCAATTCGCAACCATTCCACGAGAATTGCATTGAATCATGGTCGAGCCTCACGCCTTCGCAAGAAAACTTGGACAGGTAACGGCGTCCCGTTTGCCGCAGAGATCAGTACTTTGATGAGCAGTGCTAGCGCCGCAATGAACGAGCGCAGCGCGCAAGGTGCTCGCAATGCCGGCCCTAGTGCAGGCTACGCTTTCAGCCAAGGCCATGACATGTTGCCTGGCGAACTAATGCTGCCCGGCCAATCTATTACATCCCCCGACGGCCGGTTCATGCTCATCTACCAGACGGACGGCCATCTGGTGATCTACCGAGCTAGTGGAGGCAATCCGTTTGCTGAGGCTACCTGGGCTTCCGGCAAATTTGGATTCTCGCCTGGCGTCTGTGTAATGCAACGCGACGGCAACTTGGTGGTATACGATGCTAATCTCGTGCCCAGATGGGCATCTGGCACTTCCGGCAACCCTGACATTGCTCTGCGACTGCAAATTGATGGCAAGCTGGTGCTGCATCGAGGCGACAAAGTGATTTGGCAGACGCCCGCGCCCGCGTCGGATAAGACACCAGTCGTTCGCATGGTCACTGTACTGAACACCTCGCCCGCCAACGTGACGGCGCGCTTCTATAACGTAAACGATATCGTGATGGGGGCTACATTGCCCGACGGCATACAAACCGTCCCATCGGGCGGCAGCATTGCATGGCCGTTACCCTCCGGCTTCCAAGAGGCGAAGATAACGTTTAATGGCCGCAACGCGAGAAAGGTCGTTGCAGGCGAGACGGTGACTTTTTCTGCTGACGAACGAGTGCGCGTGCTTAACCAGTCGCCACGGTCGATCACCGTACGCATCTACCGCGACACAGACGCACTACGTCTTGTTGCACTCCCCGGCGGCGATCTCTCGGTCCCAGCGGGCGGCGAAGCGATCTGGCAGATGCCGCAGGATGTCGAGAAAGCAGCCGTGGTCATGAATAGCCGACGGGTTGAGATTGCGATCCGAGGGTCCGTCTTTACATACGCACAGGACGACCGCATTCTTATCCGAAACCTCTCAAACATTACTGTTTCGGCGCGCTTCTACAACGTCAATGACAATGTTCGTTGGTTTACGCTCCCTGGAGGAGACATCTCCATGCCTCCCAATGGCGAGAGTTTCTTTAGTGTGCCCGCTAATATGAATACCGTACAGGTACTTATTGCCGGTCAAAGAATGAACGCCGACATTGGTGAAGTCCTGAATTTCAATTCGAATGGTTCCATTACGCGCGGATGATTGCCTAACAATCGCATCAGCCCGGCTGCCAACAGTATGTAGTTGGCAGCCGGTTGTGACATAGTTAAAGGAAATGGCATCGCGAGAGGAGAGCACTGAATTAGAAGTCTTAAAACCGAGGAGAAAAACACATGCAGCCTAGCATGGAAGTTCGCTGGTTTCTAACGGGAACCGCACCAAAAGAAGTGGAGCAATGGTTTCGTCGCGGCTATGTTTCACCCAAGGATGCACCTATCGACGACGAGGCGCGTGACGATATCTATTTGAGTCTGCCGGAAAGCGAGGCCCTTAGCATCAAACTGAGAGCTGGAAAGAAGATCGAGGTCAAACAGCGGCAATCCAGCACTGGTGTGCAGACGCTTCGACCCGGAATCGAGGCAGGCCTTGAGCAGTGGGTGAAGTGGAGTTTCGATCTGATGGTCAAGAACGATAAGGGCGAGCCGATCAAATCGCCGCATGAGAGCGCGCCTCCGGGATATTGGACCACCATTAAGAAACGGCGGTTGCTCAGGAAATTCGCGGTCATTGCAGCAGAAAAAGTGACCGCGGTCGATGCCGTGAACCAACGGCCTGATGAAGGATGTAACATGGAACTCGCTTTGCTGGAAGTGAACGGCCAAAAATGGTGGAGTCTTGGCTTCGAGTCCTTTGGCAAGTTGGATACCGTTGAAAAGA
>CAZISK010000859.1:0-3864 GCA_964541355.1 uncultured Candidatus Obscuribacterales bacterium | reverse complement strand
TCCTCGGCAGTCGCCTTGGGAGCCGTAATTGGATAGGTATCAACGCCTCCCTTTCTCAACCACAGGTGAGGCCCCGGGCCGGCGGCACTGAGATAGACGGCCTGAAAATCCTTGTCACCGATAGCATCAAACGCGATGCCGACCGACTTATAGGTGTCTCCCCCGGTCAATTTGTATTTAAACTTCGCGATGAAGTCTTTGCCGTGCGGCTTGACCTTCTTCACTGGGCGAGGTCTCTTCACCTCGACTGCCTCATCAATCATCATCAAGGACTCGGTCATGCAGGTCTCAGCAAAAGCTGATGAAGGAAAGAGACCGAGGCACAGAACGGCGACGGCTGCTAGTCGAGCAATTTTGTTATTGACGGAAGACGATGATTCTATATTTCTTTCCATGTGAAACTCTCCGCGAAATAGCCGCACCGATACCTGCTCTTAGGTGCAAGCGCACCGTTCGGACCTCGGGAAGGGGGTTTATGCTAATTTCTATTCTCTATCAAGATCGCTAAATGTCGATTGGCAATCGATTACATATCGGTTGGATGTTTGTTAATTGGCTGCAAACGGAAGGTGGATAATCAACAGTGTGATTTTATTTGCCCGCTAACAATTTAGATCCCTTTTTATCGACTCCTGAGCAAGGAGGAAACTTCTTTGTCGATGAGGCATATTAAGGCCCTGTTTGGCGCAGGTACTCAGCGATGAGGAATTCGTTCGAAAACGGCGCATTCGCTGGGAGAACTCCGGCGCCCTAGAACAGGAGATCATTGACGCCCTTAAGCGGATTGAAAAACCGACCTGACTTTGCCTTGCTTTTGCTTTTGCTCTTGTCCGACTTTTCAGTCTTGTCCACCTTCTCAGCCTTTTCTGTCTTTTCTGACATTTTCGACTTGTCGGTCGTTTCAGGTTTTTCAGTCTTCGTGCTCTTCTCAGGTGTCGGCAGCAGCATTTTCAACTTCGTGAGTTGGTATCGAAACTCTTTATCTTTGTCGGCAGCATTACCACTCCCGGTGACAAAAATGGAACCATCTTTCTGAAGAGAATACTCAATTTTCTTTGGAAAATCGTGATCTGGGTTTTCAAACACCAGGAGGTTGGGCGTGGCTTTCGAAAGTTTGTATTCGGTAACGAGCTTGCCAAACGGCTGAGCGACGTAATAGATACCGTCGCTCCTGTGTTCGAGCCGCAGGTATTCATGAAAAGCGAGCTTGCCATCCTTCACCTCGCGACCCATTCCTATCATGGAGTCACCGGCAGCACGCATCCAATGCTCCTCGAATTCAGCATTGTCGGCTTTACATTCCCATTGCCCGACCATCCATGACAGGTCGGATAGCGTCGAATCCAGAGCGAAAGCGCTGTTAACAGAGAGACCTGATATTAAGAGGATGACTAATCCAATAGAGTTTCGCATCGGCCCTCAACTATTTCAACAAACGTTTGAGAATTTTACCAGTAGAGTTCCTCGGTATTTCCGAGATGAACTCGATAATGCGCGGCACTTTGTATGCCGCCAGATGCTCGCTCAAGAATTCCTTGATCTCATCTTCGGTCAGTTTCTCACCTTCACCGATGACTACAAAGGCTTTGACTCGTTATCCCATATACTCATCGGGAATACCGATGACAGCTGCATCGGCAACCTGATTCATTTTGACCAACGTTTCCTCGATTTCGCGAGGATAGATATTTTGACCGCCGCGGATGATCAATTCTTTTTTCCGGCCGACGATGTAGACATAACCATCTGCGTCACAGTATCCCAGATCTCCCGTTCTCAACCAGCCCTTCTCTATCACTTCATCGGTGGCTTCTTGTTGATTGTGATAGCCTACCATAACGCTTGGTCCCTGAATTGCGATCTCTCCGACATGCTCGGAGCCTGCCGGAAGGGCGTTACCGTCGACATCGAGAATTGCGATCGATAGCTCCTTGATACTCCGGCCAACCGATCCGACCTTGCCTGACCCAGGCGGATTGAGAGTGCCACCGCCAGCGGTCTCACTCATTCCATACCCCTCGACAATATCGGCTTGGAATCGTTCTGATATCCTCTCGAGCAGTTCGGGCGCGATCGGCGCAGCGGCCGACAGGCAGTACCGAACTGAAGAGAGGTCGAACGAGCTCTTGTCCATTTCCATGATCATGAACTGATACATGGCAGGCACACCTGGAATCATGGTGACCCGCTCCTTCTCAATCTCACAAAGGGTGTCGGCGGCTTCGAATTTAGGGAGTATCACTACGGTGACGCCCAATGCGATCGGCGTACAGACAAGAACTCCAATGCCATAGATGTGACACATCGGCAACACACCAATGATCTTCTCAGACTCGCTCAATTCAAGAGGTTTGAATATGTTGAAAGGGAAAACGGACATCACGGCCTCATGCGTCAGCATCGCTCCTTTCGGCTTGCCGGTTGTTCCCGAGGTGTAGACAAGTAATGCTAGATCCTTTTCCGCGTCTACCTCGACCGCGACCGGCTCTCTTTCCGACGGGCGATACGCCGACACCAGCTCGAGCCGCTCTCTACCAGAGACTGTTGTTACTTCGTGCCGACCGCTAGAGCCGCCGACCAGAATATGTTTGAGACCGTGAGCACCGGAAGCAGCCAAAACGACCTCGTGCTCGAGATTCTCTTCCACGATAATTATGGAAGCGCCGGAGTCGGACAAGATATGAGCGATTTCGCCAGAGCGCAACATCGGGTTGCAAGGCACGACTACCGCACCAAGTCTCAGCACCGCAAAAAAGATAGCGATGAAGTCGGGCTGATTGGGATACAGAACCGCTACCTTATCGAATCTCGAAACTCCGAGCTGCGCGAGCTGCTCCTGTATCGCTAAGGATCTGTTATAGAGCTCGTCGTAGGTGAGGCGGAGCGATCCGAATACGACCGCCACCTTGCCAGGCAGACGCTTTGCTTGATGGTGAAGGACGTCCTTAAGATCGCACGCCCAACCGGTTTTCTCCAGGGTAGAGGGATTTCTAGTAATCATAATCACCTGCTTTAATTGCCTTCCCAGTGCTCCACGGTCTTGAGATTATCAATGGTGATATCACCTCATGCAATACCACACGCTACCTTCCTTCCTTGAAACAGCATCTCACGAGCCTCCTCGGGGCTGGCAACTTGCCTGCCTTTGCGCTCGGCGATTGCCGCCAACGCTTCGATCAACTGGGCATTGCTGCGTGCCCTTTCACCGTCCGGAAGGTAGAATGTATCCTCGAGACCGGTTCGAAGGTTGCCGCCTAGCTCCGCCACCTTTTCCTGCAAAGGCCAGATCTCCTCGCGTCCGATTGCCGTGACCTGAAAGGTAGAATCAGTCGGAAGCTCATCCACGAGATAGGCTAGCAGGCGCGACGATAGCGCCATACCGGACGCAACACCCATCACGAAATTGTAATAGGCTTTACCTCTGAACATACCTACCTTCTTATATAAGGCGACACTGCGTACAATGCCGGTGTCGAAACATTCAAATTCCGGAATCGTGCCGGTTTCCTTCATTACATCGAGGAATTTATCTACCTTGCCGACAGGATTGTCGAAGACGATCGGAGGCCAGGCCCAGGAATTGTCTTCCCTTACCTTCAAATAGTTGAGTGTTCCGCCGTTGCAAGCGGCCATTTCCGGTCGCAGTTTTTGCAGGCAAGCGACCGGTCCCGAGATATCATCTCCCATCACTCCAGTCGATTGATTGATGACAACGCCGGGACATTTTTCTCTTATTCTCTCGACGATTTCGAAAGCCAACTCCGGCTCCCAACTGGGAAGATGCTGCCGCCCGGGCTGCTGCTGTCGAAAATGGATATGCATCACGGAGGCGCCGGCATCATATGCTTCCTTCGCGGACTGTGC
>CAZISK010000858.1:0-3870 GCA_964541355.1 uncultured Candidatus Obscuribacterales bacterium | reverse complement strand
TTTTATTGAAACGAAGTCGCCAAACGCAGATGCTTTTGGCGACTCTGTTCGTGTGTTAAGCACCGACAATTCTGACGGCGAAGACTGACCATTGGTCCGCTGAATTTCGTCTTTTGTGCGGGCGACGCATGGGATGCTGTTCGCCAACAGCATCACTGGCGTCGCCACTGTGGTTTTCAACGGGATCGCCAATCAAGAGCCCTAGTAGAGTTCTTGTTGTGCAGTGCACGATCGAAGTGCCTGAGCTTCAGCAATAGCCACTAGTCCCTTGGCCTTTGCTTATTTGGACCAGGGGTATCGGGTAGAAAAACCTTGAAGGAGACGCTTACCTTCTTTCCGTCTTCGGACTTCATTGCGGTCACCTTCAGCGTATCGCCGTTCTTTTGGACGTTCTCCTTTCCGAAAATACCTGCCAGAGCGGGCTCGGCTGCATCCTTACCGATTTTCCTCACATATGCATTGGCCGCTTCTGACAAGGCAAGTATCGATCCGTCTTTGCCGTTTTCGAAACTTTTCTTTTCCATCTCTAACCCTTTTCTAAAGACCGAAACAGGTGCGGAGTCTTTGATGTTGTCTGGTACCCAAGGCAGTTTATAATGCTTCTCACCATCGTTCGTTTTTATCGTGGTAAAACCTTCGATCTCACCGGTTTCGGTCAATTTCACTTTCAAGAAAGGATCATATTTCTTCATTTCGGTCTCGACCGCTTTCATCCCCTCCGGATGGGAATACTTGGGGTCGCTGTATATCTTCCCGGCCAGGGCGTTAAATGCATTCTTAATGTTATCGATGTTTTTGCTGATTAGTGCGTCACTCAAGTCACGTTCTAATTCCCTGTTAGGTGACTTATCGTCAATAAGGAAAAGATTTCCAAAACTTTCTGTCGTGGACTTTTGAGCGGCATCATTCGGGCGCGTCAAGATAGGTATCGACTTTGCATCGAAGGCCGCGTCTTCCCGTAATGGATCTGGACGTGCATCCACCGGCGGTGCCTTCAGTGCTTCTGGTTTATAGTCATTCATTTTGTATCCTCCGAACTCGGAATTAGATTGCCGCGAGATCGCCGTTTGCGGCTCGGTAAGCTTGTCTTGTGTATCTCTTCGATGCAATTCAAACTCACGATCGTAACAGCAACATTTCCAAACAACGAACATCAGAATTCTGCCTTGCAACCGAGTCATGGCGATTGATTGTTGCTCTGTACCCTCAGTGCGTTGCCTTGATTTTACGTTTAGGTTGCCGCTCTATGTTCGATAACAGTTCGATATGGCGGTTGTTTCAATTCGGCCGGTTTCTTGACGAGACTCTTTCTCTGTGTTAATTTTGCAGACTATTCAAATGGAGAGGAATTCCCACAGTGGGGAAAGCGCTGGTAGTCGAGGATGATGCTACGGTCGCCTCGGCTATTGGGGAATTGCTCGAGGCTGTAAATCTTTCAGTTGATATCGCCTACGACGGTGAAGACGGTCTGTATCGTCTCACGCATTCAAGTTACGACATTGCCATAGTTGATTGGCACTTGCCTGGTATAAGCGGAGGCGAGATGTGCAGCCGTTATCGACAACGGGGCGGTCAAACCGCAATCATAATGCTGACAAATCGAGATAAGACGAGCCAAAAGGTTGAAGGCTTGGAGTTGGGTGCTGACGACTATCTTACGAAGCCGTTCGATTGCAATGAACTAGTCGCCCGAGTTCGTGCTCTGTTGCGTCGACCGCCCATGCTCTTGGAGAAAAGAATCGAGAAGACGGGAGTTCAGCTCGACTACAAAAGGTGTACAGTCTTGCTGAATGGAAAATCAACCAAGCTTTTGCCCAAGGAGTTCGAAGTACTGGAGTTCCTTCTCAAATATTCTGACGGCTACTTCACTGCAGATGAACTGATCAAACATCTCTGGTCCTCTGAGTCTGAGGTCGGTCCTGAGACTGTCCGCGTATGCATAAGTCGAATTCGAAGCAAAGTTGATCGCAAGGAGTATCCTTCCCTGATTGAAACTTCCAAAGGTTGGGGGTATAAGATTTCGGAATTCTATTTATCAGAGCGTGAGAACGAAGACGAAACATCAAAGTAGCAATAACACTTTGAGTACTTTGCCAGACGTTCGCAAGCACAATAAAGATCTCATGATGATCGAAGTCATTGTGAGGACAAAAAAATTTGAGTCGATTTCGGATTCCTTACGTATTCGAAAGCACGTTGCCGCTAAAGTGAAATTCCTGGTAGAAATTTGACCGGCCGTTTTCACCCAGTTATACATCGTGGTCGCAATTTGTAGCTCAATAAAATCGGATGATATAGGAATCTTGGATCTGCTCAAGGCTAGCCATCCTTCAGAGGCTCATGCGCGCAAAGCCATCAGCGATTGTCTCGTCGATTTGGTAGACAATTACAGAACTGAAATGTTCTTGTTACGTTCGGACGATTAACTGAAAAGTATCAGATTAGAGCGATCAATCGGGAGTTTACGTCATGGACAGATTTGAAAACGTGGAAACTTACAAAAATTCTGGAGACAGAACCGCAGCTTCATTGAGTCGTGAAGGTTACATGTATATGGCTGATATGTTAAACATACCGGCAGGATCTACTTCATCTGCGGCCCTTGAAGATCAAGGAATTCTGCCGAAAGCACAGGACTTACTGGTTCGCGGAGTTGAAGTTGTTCCTGTACTCTTTCCTCACGAAAAAGCATTGGTGAATGACATATCAATGAACAACGGAAATCTATCCCCGGATGCTGTAGACGGACTCAAAGACATGTTCAAAGCGGCCAAGAACAAAGGCGACGTTTATGATGTTTTGTGGCGTATGAATTATGGTTTGAGAGGAACCGGCTATTCACTCGATTGGCACGACGCTGTCTTAAATCGGGCAATGATTTCCATAAATAAAAATGGTGCACCGGTGGGACTACCAATAGTTTATTCAAAGCCTGAAGGCAGCTGGTAAGTAGCATTTGCCGTAGAGTTAGCACTTTAACAGTTTCGGTACAGGCTACATCTTTGCCATCTCTGTCCAGTACCAGATGTTTGTAAACTTGGATTTTTCCTCCGTTGACAGTCTATTTTGTTGACCAAGCAAGATCTTCAGCAACTCTAATTGTTCCTTTGCCTTCAACCTCCTATTTTCCTTGAGGCAAATTTCAGCTATGCAATACCTCGCTTGAAGGACACCGACGAGGTCAACGTGATTGACGATTGAATTTGGAGGTATTACCAGGCTATCGATGATACTAATGGCAGTGTCAACCTTTCCGCGATCAGCGAGGATCATTGCGTAAATCGATACTAGCTGGACCTTGAGGACAAGATCGTCGAGCCGAGATGTTGGCGCGTTCTTGATCGCATTGTAAGCGGCGTGTGCAATCGCTTCAGTTTTGGCATCGGTGTTTCGAGATTTGACGGCGAGTCGTTCAAACAACTCTGGCGACCTTGCTCTCGCCTCTATTGCAAGCTCTTCGTTGCTAGCAAACTCTCCTAACCGTCTCAAGAGGACTACGATTCGGGCCGTTGCAAGGTCACGGATACTCCGGCTTATGCGGTGCTCAATAATGCATCGCTTCCAAATTGCCAGTTGCACGTGTGGCTCCGGGCAAGTTTTGCTTATTAAATCAAATTCTGGCTTTCCGATCTGGCCTGGCGCTAATGCCGTGTTTTCGACAATGTCATGGAAGGTCTTTCGATATCCTTCCAGTCGACTCCTTATGTAGTCAATTCGTTCGCTCTTTGCGAGCTGGAGAAACTCCTGATTGATCTCTGCTGCCTTATTCCATTGATTGACCGTAATCAGCAGGTCTTGCTCTTTTTTCAATTCTTCAATATGTACTAGCGAGCCTCGCTCGAATCGTTCTCCGATAATCTTTACGATCTG
>CAZISK010000857.1:0-3871 GCA_964541355.1 uncultured Candidatus Obscuribacterales bacterium | reverse complement strand
GAATCTTATATTGACCAACGGAGTTGATTATATTGATGATTTCCAGACCGTCACGATACTCGACTGTCTTTCTTGGGTTTGACCAAGTCAGGGCTTTGATTCTTTCGATGTGTCTGCGGGATTTTTCATTGGGTGCGCTAATTGGTAAGGATAGTTTGGGCGAAGGATACATCTGCAATCCTCTCGGAAGTGTCGGGCATTTGATATTTTGCTGGCGAAAAGTAATGAAAACGTGAAGTCCTACTATCCTGCCGTGCGCGCTTGCGAAAGGGACTGATCTCTCCACCTGATTGATTCCAGGCACTTTTGAAAAATTGGCAAATAATAGTCAAATCCCTGCTTTGTCTCTGCTTGCAGATAAACCTCCTCTACCGGGCAGTATTCAGAGCCTGGTGCACCATCGAAGAAAATTCCGGTGTATTGATTGCGGAACTGGAAATCTTGACTGTGATACCAGCCGCTAACTCCGAGAACAAATCGCCCACTGAGAATAAATGTTTTGGCCTCTTCAATATGAAATCTGGGGCCAAACAAACCGACTTCATAGTTGAGAACCTGATTATTGGCTGCATTGCCCAGACATTCCCTGAGACTGGCCAATGTGCTTACCGATGTTCGATGGACGAGATGGTTAGAATCCTTGGAAAAAACCGTGTATGGCGGTTTTTCAAATAAAAATCTGAATGAAATGGCGTCCAGATCTGACATTGGTCTGCCCCGATACAGCAATGTTATCTCCACAGATCGGTCGTCCGTGGGATGAAACGAGCGTCTCCAGTTGTTGCACATGCCGCCGATCAGAGCCTCACCCTGTACGAAGTTGTCTGGAAATGTGATTCGCCTTATTGCGCCGCCTGTTGCACGTATTCCCATTGCAGTCCCTCCTTGAGCTTTGTTTGCACCAGTTTGTTTCGAATTACGTGAAGCTATACGGACACACGTAAGATCGGTTTTGGCAGATTTGATTTTGGTCCACCTAGAGCGTTCCATCGTGAAAGTGCGTCCAGGTATTGGCTCATTGCCAACTCCTCTTTCTCGTGTTTGCCATGGTCTTTGGCCATTTGATCCGACTTCCTCTGGCGCCTTTCGTCATCCCGTTGGATTTTGTCTTTGTCGTCGAGTTTCTCTTTGTTGTATTTCTCATTGTTGTAGGGGTAGGTGCCGCCGCCTTCTCCAGGACCGAAAACTGTCTTGTATCCTGGTGTCGGTCCAAGGGTGCCGCGCTTGATGATCCATTTGCTTGGATCAGTAGCTTTCGCTATCGCCGCGTCACTCAGCGCTGCAAAGTCAAACTTGGTTCCCCACGAATTTTCTGCAACGAAAGAACCGTCTTTGTTGACGCCGAAAAGCATGGCGTGCATTCCGTGGCCGTTCTCTCCTCCGCCGGGCAAGAATGGGGCATTGACGCCAACCTGGCCCATCTTGCCTGTTTTCTGTTGAAACTCTTTGAGCTGCTGTTTCAGATCTTGCTCATTCTTGAAGATGTGAACGTCCAGGTCTTTTGATCGGGTCCAGCCTTTGGCAATTGATTCGTGGATAAAGAGTCCACCCTGATTGCCCATGTTTTTGTTGAGAATGGCGAGCTCAGCGAAGCTGACACCCGGACTGTCGTTGATGAAATCGTATCTGTCGCTTAAGTCATCGTTTTTACTCTTTAGAAACAGCCCTTCGCCTGTGTGCCCATGATCGTTGGGACCGCCCAGTTGGTCGGCATTTCCTGCAAGGTAAATGTATCGATCGTGGACTGAGTTTTTTCCATATCGCTCCGCCGTCTTGTTGTCGGCGACCATCTGTCCAAGCAAAGCGTCGCCAATGTGACCTCCCATTCCGCGTTTTCCTTTTGTCCCATGAATGTCTTTGCTGAAGGGAGTTGCTGATTCATGGTCAGGCATTATGCTGCGCGCATCGACCTCGACTTTGTGAATGACCTTTGGATCCTTTCCGTCTTGCACGTTGGCATAACCGAGATTGGCTACGGAAGAGATGTGTTCTATGAGGCGTGCCGGATCACCGGCCTGAAGCATTTGTGTTTGCATCGACTGAAGCGCGCAGGTGTTGTGCCGCCCTTGATTGCCATACTTGCCGGGATCGGCGACGCGATGAGCGAGATCTTTTACGGCATTGGCTCTGTCTGTGTCTGAAAGCGGTCCGGCTTTGCCTTTGAGCATTTCGTCGAACGCCCGATTCATGCGAGCCATTTGCTGTTCAGGTGAGCCGTCCAGATGTTTGGGATCGAGACTCTTCAGTCGCTTGTATGTGTCTTCTGTCAACGCGTCGGCATCTTTCTTGGTCATGCCGGCTTTCTGAAGAGTCTCGGAATAGTCCGTCGTCACCTTTTCTTTGGACAGACCTTGCTGATCGGTAATTCGTTTGCCCTCGAGGACCTCCTTTTGAGTTGGGGTTGGCTCGCCAGTGAACTTCATCTTGTGCTCGGGGAGTTTGACCGTGGGATTGTGGTTTTGGATTTGTTGGATATTGTTGGTCGATTTGAGCTCGAGTTGCTCGTTGCTTTTCCCCTCGGGCTTCGAGACTTCGCTCTTAACGTCTTTACCGGATTTCTGAAGCAGCGCGACTTGTTTGTAAGGATTCGATTTATATGGGTTGGAAAACTCCAGGATTCCCTTCGGGTCAAAGACGTTTCCTGTTTGTTCGAACAAGGCATTGATAGACTGCACGGCTGCCATGGCCCAGTCTTCTTTGATCTTTTGCAGTTGCAGTCGTGGATCTTCTTTCGTACCTTCTTTTTCGCTCTGTTCTCCGCCGGGTTCTGTTTTGTTTTCCGTCTGGTCGGAATCGTCGTTAGTTTTCTCGTCGGTAGAGTTTGTCTTCTGGCTTTTGTCGTTTTGCGGTTTTAGAAGATAAGATTGATAGTCCTCATTCAGTCTTTGTCGGGCATTGGTTTGATATAGTGTTGATGGACTTTGAGGTTTTTCAGGCGCTGTCGTTGGATTTTCTTCTTGTCGCATAGATATCCGCCAGTCACGAAAGTGAGTTGCAGTGGCCAGAACCGCATACGGAGAGGACGTCCAGTTGGTAAGTCGTGTGCGGTTTCTACAATGTGCCATTCAAAAGTGATACAAAAGTGATATTGCGAACCGCGAGTACAACCAATGGCGGTGCGGCCCAATGAGAGTAATTTCCATGAAATGATATTGTCGTCGCCTTCAGTGTGAACGTAGAAAAAGCTTCTATTTATCTTGAAATCGGCAAGTGCTGGATCACTTTTTTGTCATTTTTTGAGTGCAGACTCAAGGCATGAAGAATACAATTCAACCGCTATCTCAAGATGAGCAAATCAGGCTATTGGCCTCGCTCGAAAGGCGAAAATCTTATAGAGATAAGACTCTTATTGCCATGCTCTTGCACGCCGGTATCTCGCTCAGGGAGTGCGTCAATCTAGATATTGATGATGTTGAGCTTTCCCCTGATCGAAGACTATCTCTAAGGATCGGTTCGGGTTTGACCGCAACTGGAAAGACTCATGTTATCTCAGCGCCAATTGTTCTCAGAGATCAGCTCATGGTTTGGCTCACGGAGAGATGCCGAGCGTTCTGCATGAAAGAAGAACGCGCACTATTCGTGACCACGAAAGGATCGCGTCTCACCGCCAGTGGTGTCGATCATATCGTCAGGCAAAGTGGAAAGTCCTGCGGATTGGAGCTGACGACGCGACGCTTGAGGAGTACCTATCGTGAAAACATGATTACCGGCTTTTCCGCCGACTGCCTGGGCCAGCTTGATCTGACATCATCAATGGACCGCTCACCCTCTGCTCCGCGCTAAATACTAATGTAAATAGTAATGCGTGCATGTTTATGTAAGCATTCACTCCGAGACGTTCAAGTCTGGCTCCTGGAGATCGTTTGCGGAA
>CAZISK010000856.1:0-3890 GCA_964541355.1 uncultured Candidatus Obscuribacterales bacterium | reverse complement strand
TCCCCTGTCTTGCGGCTTGACCTGGCTTCTGGATGTACTGGTCGAGAGGAACAGGAGTGCGGCGGAAAGTGCATTCCCGCATCCGGCGATAAGCAGGGTAGCCGATATGCCATAAACCGGCAGCAGGAAAAGTCCCGCGGATAGCGCTCCAAAGACCGCACCGGTAGTATTGATAGCATAAAGCTTGCCTAGCGAACTTTCTTGTGTATGGGCGGTGCGAGATATGAACTCCGCCACTACAGGCAGTGTCGCTCCCATTAAAGTGGTTGGAAAAATTACGAGTCCGAAGGCGTACAGAGCTCCGGTGCGTGAAAGGGTTATGACATCACCAGCGGTGGCGTTCAATGACCCGGTCAGTGAATTCAGGAAATCGGTCCGGCATAGGGCGATTGAAATAACGGAGTAGACACAGATGGCGATTTCAATGATGGTGAGGACTTGCAGCATATTGCGCTGACTTCGCGCTAATCTCAGTCCAAGACCGCCTCCTATTGCCAGTCCGGTCATGTATGCGCAGACTATAAGCGAGGTCGCTTCGGTCGATGCCCCGACCAGACGAATCAGAACACGATGCCAGACGATTTCATAAGCAAGCGCCGTAAACCCGGAGAGAAAAAATGCGGCTCCGACTATCGTAGTCAAAGCCTGCTGTTTTTTCGCCACATTGCCGCCAATAAATGACTCGATTATTGCGGGAAGTGAGTCGTCCACTGGGTCGTCTTTTTCAGACTTGCTAAATTCTTCCGAATCCGACATGGGTTTTTGAGCTATCTATATCCCAGATGGAGCTGAGTGTGCTACCTTGAAAGCTGACCTCCATTATGTCATGGCGCGCGAAGCTATTCTTTGTATATACTCGCGTGTCCCAGGCTACGCTTGTGATTATCAAATCAATCACTCTGCATAATTTCATGAGCTATGCCGATGCGCATGTCGATTTGCGCTCCGTTGCTGTTGCCTGCCTATCGGGGCAGAATGGCGCCGGAAAATCGGCCCTTCTCGATGCCGTCACATGGGCGCTCTGGGAGGAGGGACGATCGTCTTCAGACGAGCTGGTTCGTCTTGGCGAGAAGGAAATGTGGGTAGATCTGGTTTTTGACTACGAGGGCCGGACCTATCGAGTACGTCGATCGAGGCTGAAAAGGTCTGGACGAGGCGGACAAAGAGGGCCGTCGAAAGGCAATCTGGATTTTCAGGTCCTCGCGCCCATTCGTTCGCTCGCGCAGTCGGCAACATCAGAGCGATCGCGCCTGCACGCCGAGTCGGTCGGCGCTCGTGCTACCGCCTTACGCAATGCCGAGGCCGATGTCTCTCGTCAGCGGTCAGCGCCGGCTGCCACCTTCGGGTCGACGAGCGCGATTACCTCCCACCCTGAACTCGACCAGTGCGACGAATCGAACGACTCTTTTGGTCACTGGCGGACGCTTACTGGCTCCAGCATGCGCGCTACGCAACAAGCCATCTGTGATTTGTTGAAAATGGATCACGATACTTTCGTCAATAGCGCATATCTACGTCAGGGAAAGGCGGATGAGTTCACTACCAGAGCTCCTTCGGATAGAAAGCAGGTACTGGCGGAGATCCTCGGTCTTTCCTATTTCGATCGCCTGCAGGAAGCCTGTCGTCTGAAAGCCCGCGATGCAAAGACGCAGATCGAGCTTATTCAGAACAGCCTTTTGGTCCTGCCCGATCTTGAAGATCAGAGGGATCAACTATCTCATGCCCTGGAGTCCAAGTCAGACGAGCTTTCGAAGTGCGAAGCTGAGCTCCTCAGTTTAGAAGAGAGCACATCCCATTTATCGGAATCGGTGCAGAAGCTCCACCTGATGAAGCAACGTCAGGAGCAGGCTTCCAGTCAGTTGGCGGAGATGAAGCGAGATGTTCAGGCCTTCCTGGTGCAGCAGATTGAATTGAACAGACGACTTACCGATCTTAACAGCCTGATTCAGCAGTCGACTGTCATTCAAGAAAGGTTTTCATCATTCGAAAGTACGAAGCTCGAGCTTGAGAAGCTTGACCGAAGATCTCTGGAAGTACATGTCCTAGTAGAGGAAAAACTTCGATTACAATCGCAGTTGGCCACCATAAGAAGTCGATTAGAGGTAGAGCTCGAGCATTTGCGCATGGGCACCGCGACTCTACGCCAACGTGCCGTGGTCTTGAGAGATGATACCGGCGATAGTGACAAAGTTCAGCAAGCATTTCTGGACTTCAAGAAGTTGCTTGCTGATGAAGCAATTCTTGCTCATCGCCAGGATGCTTATACTCGCCTTTCCGAAAGATGTATAGTGCTGCAATCCATGGTCGCCGAGGAGAAGATCAGGCTCGAAGCGGAGCTCGGTCAGAAGGAGCTGGCTTTGACGGACCTCGATGAGATCCTTGCTTCCGAAGCGCTCCTGGCAGAGCAGAAGTCGATGCTCGAGGAGGAGGTCAGGCAGCTCGAAAGAGTCGAATCAGAGTTTGATCTCGTGGAAGAGAAAGGATTATTGCTGAAGTCTGAGATTGAGGGAATAGAAGCCAAAGTCGAGGAGATTCAACGCAGGCAAGAAGAGTATCGCGAAAAAATTCGAGATTTGACGGAGCACCGCCATGAGAGCCTATGTCCGTTGTGCTCTGCACCAATAGTCGACCGTCTGGCGGTAATCTCCAAATACAATTCGGAAATAAATGAGCTGGGCGAAGCCATCACGCGCCTGTATAACTCGCGACAGGACCTCGAAGACGAGCGCAACGAGCTGCGTATGAAGTACATGCAGCTCAAGCGAGAGCTGGCTGGACGAAAAGAGCTAGATAAGCGAATTGGCCAGTTTAACGAAAAGCAGGACTCGATCGGAAGAGCTAGAGAGCTTAGAATCAAGCATGCCAGCGACATTCGCATGCTCGAGCAACGAGTCGTTGACATGGATTTTGCGCACATCGAGCGTGAGAGTTTGATCAATGTGAAAGCGGAGATTCATAAGCTCGATTTCGATCCAGCCGTCTATGCCAGCTTGCAGTCACAGATTCGGGCTCGCAGGCACATCGAGTCGAGGCACGTTCAGCTCAAAAAGGACTTGGCCGAACTTGGCAAGATTCAGCAAGAGCTGCCGCTTGCCGAGGAGAAGGAGCGAATCGCCGATGAGGAGCTGGTCTCGGAGAGCTACGGCGTGGATATTCGGGACGCTCTCAAAGAGGTTAAGGGTAAAATTGAGACGCTCAATTACAATCGCGAACAGCATCAAGCACTGAAGACCCAATTGGCAGACCTTCTGCCTTATGTAGAACAGGTCAAAGTATTGCAGCGAGCACTGGAACAATTGCCTCAAATCGAAGAGTCCCTCAATCAAGTCAATCTGGCATTGGAATCAAAACAGAGCAAAATTCCTGAGTTGGAAAGCGAGATTTTGCAGCTGCAGGGATCGATTGTCGATACCGCCGAAGGTGAGCTCAAGCTTGTCCAGATGCAAGAAGATCTTGCCAGGTTGAGGTCGCAATCTCAGCTGATGGCACGCGATGTTGCCGTCATAGAGAGCCGAAAAGAGCATCTCGATCAATCCTTGAGCAATCTGGAAGAGAAGAAGAAGGCTCTTTCTCAGCTTATTGACGAGCGGGAGGATCATCTTTTTCTGTCTGAGTCATTTGGGAAAAAGGGTATTCAGGCGGTAATTATCGAGAATGCCGTCCCTGAAATCGAAACTGAAGCGAATCGCATTCTTGCTCGATTGAGCGACAACAAAATGCATATCGCGCTCGTAACGCAACAGAAAACAAAAGCAGGCAACCTGTTTGAAACGCTGGATATTCTGATTGGTGACGAAATAGGGACACGCAACTACGAGCTTTATAGCGGCGGCGAGGCATTCAAAGTCAATTTCGCGATTCGCATTTCACTCTCCCGACTGCTGGCGCGG
>CAZISK010000855.1:0-3903 GCA_964541355.1 uncultured Candidatus Obscuribacterales bacterium | reverse complement strand
CCTTACCCTTAGTGCGGAAAACGCCAATCCAGGTACATCTCTTGACTCAAGTTCCGCCAATGTCCGAAAACGACACAATTGTCGAGGTTAAGGTACTCCTAGACCATAAGGGCAAGGGCTCTCACCAGGGCCGAATATTCATTAGAAAGCCATATGAGCGGAACGGTCAGTGGCTTTGCCCCGTCGGCGTCGATGGTCTGGGCGCGTTGCCTGAAATCGGCGGAGCGACAGCTATCCAGTCGCTATGCCTGGCAATAAGCGCCCTTGAATTTCGACTCAAGTTGTACCTGGAGGGAGAAGGAAAGATTTACGTCAACGAAGGGGTCAATCGAGGACGCCCGCTCGACTTGAACAGCATGTTTCCAAAGACCTGATCAACTAACCTCTTGAAGAAGTTCTCCATCGTTTGCTTTCCTGAAAAGCCGCTGTAACGTTGTGGTAACTTTGGCGACGACAATGGGATAACAGCCGTTCGGAGGTCGCCCATGTCCTTAGATTCTTCAAACAGCCCACTTAAGCCTGACGCTAGCATTAAACCGACTGAGTCAACGCTCTATACAGATCTATTCAACACCGCAAAGCCTGATCTACTTCTGAGCGAGATCAGACGGCTCCTTGCAAATGACATAAACCCGGATTTCGATATCTGTAGCACAGGAGATGGTCCAGACAAAACCCCAGCCGCCACGGTCAAGACGCCCGAAGGATTCGACGCTGTTTTTAGTGCGATTAACGGCGATGTGGAGGACATGGGGAAGGCTTTTCGAACATTGCCACCATCGGAGCGGAAGGCAGTGATTGCGACGCTCAACCGAATGGCCGACACACATCCAATGGTGAATCCGCTGGTGAAATTCAAGGATGAAAACGGCAAGATAACGATCGATCGATCCCTTACCAACAACGGCAGAACCTCCGGTGCAGAGAAAATCGTAATCAACTATCAAAACCTCGATGCCAACGGCCGGCCGAAGACAACCTATCAGCTATCAGAAAAGTCCGGAGCTCCTTTCAAAGATTGCGATCCTATGGAGGTCTGTCGTGGACTTCGACAACGACTGGATAAAATCCTGGATGACAAACTCATTAAAGCCGTCTCGTCCGGCGACAAAAACGCTGTTGGCGAGGCTGTCGAGGCGCTGGTCAACACAGCTTATCACTCCGGCTGGGACCAGCCGTCAGCCTGGGATGCCGTAAAGACACGCGTTGCCAACGCGGTCAGCAACTCCGGCGATACTAAAGTAGCGCTAACCGGTTTTTCCGCAGGTAAAACGGACGCAACTCGAGTAATTACACTTGAGTCGGGTTCCAAATCGTTCGTGTGTACGGTCGAGCCCGATGTAAGCCAGAAGCCACTGAAGGCAAAGCCGCCATTACGGTTTCCGGGAATCGTACTGACAAGACCATAACAAGTTTTTCTGATGACTCCATCTTCCCCCGCAGTTAGATGGATGATACCGCGCATGGTTCACGAAGTCTTTGTAGTAGGGAAGAGTGTCCCGAGGCAAAGACTTCGTGTCATCGGAATTTATAGGACCTAAGGCAAAGACTTCGCGTCATTGGTATTTAGGACCCAAGGCAAAGACTTCGTGTCATCGGATTTTAGGACCTAAGGCAAAAACTTCGTGACATCCGAATATAGGACCCGAAGCCACGATCGTTAGAATCCGAACTTCAACGCTGACTCTATAATCGGAATAAAAATACGGGGTAATATTTTTCGTGTCATTTTAATTGGTAAACCTAATATCACCCATAAATATTAGATCTACCAATATTTCCAACGATTTTTTTATTAGGTTTACCAATATCGAATATGGTGGCGACAGAAAGTCAATTGAATCTCACATGTCCGACCTCCGGAGGTCGTGGCAACCACCATCGATAAGTGACTTTGGCGGATGAATACAGTTTCACTCGAGAGTGAATCATTAGTCGAGAGTGCATTGATGGAGTTATTGGCGCTGTTTATCGCTGAAGAACGATTCCGACCCAGTTGCCCAGCGTCTCCGCTCTCTCGATGTTCATGGGATAACGACTGATTGCATTTTTCAAAAGGTCGAGCTTCTCACGCAAGATACCGGCGCCGATGACCTTGCCGCCCGCATTGAGCAGACGCACGTAATCAGGTAATAGAGCGATGATATCCTCGCAAGTCAAGTTCGACAGGATCATGTCGAACTGCATGTCCTGCACCGTTTCGGTTGAACCCAGACGCAGATCTATCTGCCCCTCTAAATTGTTGATCTTCAAGTCAGCCAGGGCCGTCTCGATGGCGAGTGGGTCTGTGTCGACGCCGATAACCTGGGCGTCCGGATTTAACAATTTGCAAGCGATCGCAAGAATGCCACTACCTGTTCCGACATCGAGGATCAGCCCCTCGGGAGGATACGCTTCGAGTGCTCGCAGGCAGAACTGAGTCGTCGTATGCAAGCCCGTCCCAAAGGCCATTCCGGGCTCCATAAGGATGGTCTTTCTGCCATCGGTGAGTTCGGTGCTAAGTTCATCCTTTCGCCATAGAGGACAAACCACGATCTTCGTCCCGACTCTGAAAGGCTCAAAGCCTTCCTTCCATTTGGCAAGCCAGTCCTCTCTCGGGACATCGGAGACCTTGAGCGATCTTAACGTATCGGACAGACCATACTCCTCGAGCAACGCAATCAGTCGTTGCAACGTCTCCTTATCCAGCTTGGATTTATCAAACGAAGCGCGAATAATCACACGCTCGTTGCTCTCCGGAACAACTTCACACCCCAGAGCACCGCCCTGAACTAATACCCAAGATGCCATGTCCTCTAGCTTTTCTGGAGCGGTTAGCTCCAGCTGAGACCATCTTTGTTCGTCTGACATTTCTTACTACCTGGATAGGGGCTGTTTCAATCACGGCTCTGGCGCTCACATTGAGTGTGCCAGATTCGAACAATATCCTCTTCGAAAAGTTACCTTAGCGGCAAGGAGCCATTTAAAATCTCGCACTTGAACGTTTTTCGTTCGTGCTCGATGCCGGCTGGAAGCCGGCGCTCCCGGTGAGCTACGCGTTTCCAGCCTTCCCCTCTTTGCTGAAAACCCTCATTGCTAAGGTGTCCTCGACGTAGCGGAAAGATATCCGCACAGTTAGGAACCTGGTCGATAAGGATTCCTCTTTTGCAAGGGTGACATAGATCATACGACAGATGGGTTTCCTGCAATTTGGCACGAAACATAAACTTATAGGATACTTACGTGGAAGTGCCTTCAGCACCGCGTCTTGACCAGAATTACGAATGATCATAGTAAGCAACAAAAGTGCCTGAAACGGTCGAAAGCATCGATCCGGAGCACCTGAGGTTGCAAAATTCCTGGCACCAGCGTGCGTCTGGACACCCTTACCGAACAACGACCTTATGCCGCAAGTTCAAAACTATGTTTTCTGAAGGTTCTGCTCGAGTCGCTTGTGACCTTCTGTGATGGCGTTAGTGTGTGATGCCTTGGTAGCAAGGACGTCCGGATGACCTGACCAAGCGATAGATATGCCGGAGGTTCAGAACTTTGTTTTCTGAAGCTTCTGCTCGAGTTGCTTGTGCCCTTGCGTGATGGCGTTAGTGTGTGATTCCTTGGTAGCATGGACGTCCGGATGACTTGACCAAGCGACAGATATGCCACAGGTTCAGAACTTTGTTTTCTGAAGCTTCTGCTCGAGTTGCTTGTGACTTTGCGTGATGGAGTTGGTGTGTGATTCCTTGGTAGCAAGGACGTCCGGATGATCCTGACCAAGCGTCTGCTCCATGACACGAATGACTTCCTTGTAGAGCACAGCCGCTTCGGTGAACTTGCCCTGCCGCTCACAGACCAGCGCTAGAGTGTTGGCGGCACGAGCCACATCGAGGTGATCTTTGCCGAGCAACCTCTCCGATATCTTGAAGA
>CAZISK010000854.1:0-3904 GCA_964541355.1 uncultured Candidatus Obscuribacterales bacterium | reverse complement strand
ACCCGATGACAATGTGTAATATAGGTTGAAGCAGTAGCCCACGATCATGTTTATGCAAAGCAAGAGCCCAAGCACTTTCCACGGATTCATGTACCAGGGCCAACTGTTCTTGTTTGATGACGATTTTCCAGTCGGCCTCTTGAATGATTTATAGATCGCAGCAAACACAGAGGTCTTCGCAGGCGCATACTGCGTGGTCTCAGTCCGGTTCTTTGCGATGGGCGGAGCTTGAGTCTGGCGAACGAACGCCGCCTGACGCTCCCAGACTGACTCACCGGCGTTGAGTGTGTGTGACTGACCGGCAACTACTGCAGAAAGAGCGCTAAGCAGCTCACCAGCGCTCGCGTATCGCTTGTTCGGATCCTTCTCGAGACAGTGCGAGACAATATCCGCGATCCGTGCCACTCGGTGATCTGTGCTGGAGGCGATTGTCAGAGTGTTGGGAGCATCATTGATATGCTTGAACAAAGTGTGCAATGCATTTTCACCTTCGAGAGGCGGACGGCCGGACAGGCACTCATACATCACGCAGCCCAAAGAATAGATGTCCGAACGAGCATCAGTGTTTTTCCCCATACACTGCTCCGGACTCATATACAACGGACTGCCAAAGACCATTCCCGTGGTCGTGAGATGCTGCTGCGGAGACTGACCGTCGGTGAGGATTTTCGCAATGCCGAAATCCAACAACTTGACGTATCGATCGTCATCGATGGTCTGAACAATTATATTGCTTGTCTTAAGATCCCGATGAATGATGCCGTTTTTGTGAATGTACTGAACTGCTTTGGACACCTGCGAAAAAATGTCGAGGAAGGCTTCGATGCTTACCTTTCCCTGCCTCAAAATCAGATTGTCCAGACTCTCACCTTCGACGAACTCCATGACCAGATAGGGCTCGTCACCGGTAAAACCATAATCGAAAACGGTAACCAGGTTAGGATGCGAAAGCGTGCTACCAGCCTGAGCCTCCTGCGCGAATCGCGCCTTACTCATGTCATCTAGACTGCGACCAGGATTGAGAACCTTTATGGCAACCAGCTTGTTGAGATTGACATGCTTGGCTTTCAGTACGGTCCCCATCCCGCCCTGTCCAATCACATCCAAAATCTCGTAGCGATCAATGACCCCTGCTTTTTGCCAGAGCGGTTCGGAAGGCGAAGACTGCGGCTGAAGCGGGAGATTGCCGGTGGAGGGTGATGGCAACTGCTGTGGAATAGCCTTGGCGACTCTTTCCAACACTGCCCCCGGATCATTGGCAGGTCTGGAGATAGGTGGGCTCGTGTCGGCGCGGCCGGGCTCCTCGGCTGTAGTTCCCATCGCCGTTACCGGCGAAGCGATATCGCACTGACACCGGGAGTCCGAAAAGATCCAGCTCGTAAGCGACCCTTCTTTAATCTCGCGCTTGACCTTTCCGCATTGCGGACAGACGGGCGGCGCTTGTGCGGTTTTCGATTCTTCCATGACTCGATTAACAGACAGAAGTTAAACGTGTCATTTACATTCCCCGAAATCAGGTGATCCAGTCATGACGAAACGACAACCAGCTAGCCGTCCGGTAGTCGCCGTCATCTATGGAACGCGAGGATTATCTTGGGACGTTGACCTGCTTGCCGTCGTAAACTCGACCGCTATGCCAACTGTTATTAATAATGTCGCGCTCCGACGATTCGTCGTAATCAGGACTCATCAAGAAATCGAAATCCGACTTTTTGAAGTGATAATGATTCATCGACATAAAGTTTTCCGTCAGCCACTGCTCTCTAGCAAGTCCTCTGCCATATGGCGTCGGCATCGTCGTCTCGCCGGCAACGGCCGTGTAAAAGAATCCATAGGCCGGTAGTACGGCAACATCTCTCTGATTGAAACCGAGTGGACGTTTGTGAGCCTCATCAATTGATCCGTGCGGTGCATCCATATGTATGAGGGCGTATGGAGGCTGGTTGGAGTGCTGAGTAACCGCGGTTTCTTGAACTTCATACGGGAAGTAGCTATTCATATCGAAGGCGCCGATCGAGATGAGAAATGGAAAACGATTTCTGGCATTGACACGCAAAGTGCATTTGGTAAGGTAATTGCCGTCCTGATCTGTTGAGGTGGAGATAGTAACGTTAGTGAGTTTCATACCGACTTTGGAGCAGAGACTGGCTGCGGCCGAACGAGCCACTGCAACTGCCTTTGCCTCGTCGTATCCTGGTCTCAAAGCGTCGAGCCAGAAGCGATGATCGTCGACAACATCGGCTATCTGAGAAGCGATGTGCTCGGTATCAGACTTGATGACAAGCTGTGCAGACAGATTGGAAAAGAAGCCGATGAAAGGGGCCGCTGCAATCAGAACCACAACGACGAGGACAGCACTAAGAATCAGAAGACTACCTTGCTGTGAACGCCGTAACCGTTGTCTTGCCTGTCTTCTCATTACATTGCCCTCGTGCCCACCATCGATCTGGAGTATGGCACCACAACGTTAGATTGTTGTGGCTCTATCGATTGCTGCTGAAACTATCGATCGAAGCAAGTTTCGCAAGGAGAGTCTCTTGATTCTCAACGACTGCAAGCGCATCGCCGATGACTTGTTTGGCTAGACTAAATTCGTTGTGCTCTAGCAGCGCATCCACATATCTGATCACCTCTTCCGGCGATGGTCGACGAAGAACCATCAGGGCCTCAAACTGTTGCACCGAAATGTTTCGATCGCCATCCATGAGTAAAGCATATGCCAGATACTCTCTTGCACTTGCATCGTTAGGATCTTTTCTGACTGCTTTAGCCCAGAAGGAGATGCTCTTGCTGTCAGATTCCTTCGCTTCCTGGAACTGATTTCCCTTTTCTTCTTTCGAGTCAATTGTGTGACTCGAAAGGAAATAATGATCTCGTTTTGTCGATGTGGTTCCGCTTGGCGCCACCGGATTGATTGCCGATTGACTTGGCAGGACGAAGCGCGCTGTTGGTTTCACCGGTGCCGGCTCTGATGAGTTAACTCCGGCGGCTGCTAACAGAGCGGTTGCGCTTTTCGCAGTTGCTGTTTGAACATTGGTACTTGTGTTGGCCAGAGCACTTTCCTTGGAGACACCACCAGTAGACGCGACGCATACGACAATGATACCGGACAACAGAAAAAGTGCTACGAAGCGCAATGAATATCTGTCTTGCTTCACCGGCGGGGTCTCCAGCGGTTGCAGGAATTCGTTCGTTTTCCCTTTTCTCCTCGCCAGAATTTCGAGCTCTTTTTTCAAGTCGTGCTTCTCAGCAATGGCAGCAAGAAGTTGACCGCAGTCTCTGGTGTATTCGTCGGTAATGCTCGGACTGGAGACTTTCTGGCTAGTTTGCGATATCTCTTGGATGGCGCTTTGCACGCCGATAACATCGATCATCGATTGGACGTTGTCGGAATTGGTCTTCATGAACGGACTTTGGAGAATTTGCTGGCTTATCCTCTGGTCCGCTGAAATCGGGCCGACGTCGACCGGTTGAGACAGTCCAATTGAGGACGGTCCGGCAAGAAATGATTTGAGCTCACCGAACTCCTGATTTAGCTCCTGCTTGAGCTCCCAGTAATCCTGGGGAACCGCCTGACGGAAAAGATATGTGCCGCGAGGCACGAGCAATAGCTTGTACACGGCGGCGACACCTGATTCACCGGTACTGTCTATGACACCACCGATAATGAGTGAGTTGTTGACAATACCGATACGTCCCTTGATGGATTTGCTGGTTATGACCAGGACTCCATCTTTGATCGGTTTGGCAGCGGCGACTACATCGAGAACTGCATCAGGGTTGTGAAATTGACCCTGGGCTATACATGTGCTGCTAGTAAATGCATGTCCACTTTGAGCTAGTTGACAGTAATTCATGCGAACTCCTCCACCTGACGCGTGATACCGCTTAGCAGCGGTTATTT
>CAZISK010000853.1:0-3908 GCA_964541355.1 uncultured Candidatus Obscuribacterales bacterium | reverse complement strand
TGTGAAGTATCATTCGTTCGGCCAATGAGAGTGAGTTTGAGCTACAGCCCCCGATAATCCGGTCAACGATCTGGCCCGCCTGCTTGTTCAACCACATCTGAAAGTCCAATGAGGACCTCGCAAAGGGCAGCTCCAATAGTTTTCTACCAAACAACTCCAAAGGATCCAGACATAGACCACCGAGCAGATCTTCCGTGGGAACAATTCTGCCTAAGTATCGAAAACATTCGCTATCGAGCGGACTCGACATAGTGCTGTCGAGAAAATCGCGAGGCGCAACGCCATAGACGACGAGCTCGGGACGGACGCCTTCACGTAACGCAGACTTTAGAGTGAGATAGGCATCAGACGGAATCTGCCCCGGGGACGAGAGATTGATCGTTAAGGGATGACGAGCGAAGTTCGGCGAGCAACTATCTGTAACAGGAGCACGAGCCTCAAGCTGATCGTCGAAATAGCGACTTTGGCGGTAAGTCGTCAGATCGAGGCGTTTGCCGTACCAGGTCGCATCGCTTTCCGCATTAGCTACCACCATCAAAGACGAACCAAGGAGAACGATGTTAGGCGAACTCTGCCTTTCTCTCATCGTCTTCACCGTCCACCAGGACCAGCTGTGAACCGGATACTCGTACGGATTTTGAATAGCCTTAAAAATTGGTTCGAGAAGAACAGCAGCAATCACGAACACAACAAGCGCACAAATGAACCTTGGCATCGAAAATGGTGGCAAACCGATACGCCTTAGCGACAATGCAAGATATTCAAACAGCCTCATAATATCTATCTTTTCGCACTGTAATGCATATTCACCCTGACTTTTTGATTACACACGCAGCAAGTTCACGAAGAAATGTTAGGCGAAAAAACATTGCAATCGGCCGGATATCCTGTTTAATACCTCAACAATTTTTTATCTCAGTTCCGCTCGGCTATGCCTTACCCAAACAAGGCCGAAAAGCGCTCAGAATACGCAACGCCAAAATGAGTTATCGTTAATATGGTCAGGTTTTCCACTTCAAAATGTCCAACAGCAAGCAGTGTTAGACGTTTCGCCTTGACCTCTTTACATTAACCTTGGTAGATTTTCGAGGCTTAATTAAGGTCAGAAGTGGAGTTTTTCATGGCAGAGAGTAACAGAAAGCCACGAGTTCTCATTTTCATTGTTGCCTACAACGCGGAAAAGACGATTGAGAAGGTTTTGAAGCGCATTCCGGACTCGCTCCAGGAGTACGACACCGAGATCTTGATCATCGACGACGCTTCGAAAGACAAGACTTTTGAAACGGCCGAGCACGCCAAGATCGATGGCGTGACGCCATACCCGATCACCGTCCTTCGCAATCCGGTGAATCAAATGTATGGCGGCAATCAAAAGATCGGCTACCACTATGCAATCGAGAATGGATTTGATTTTGTCGCGCTGGTGCATGGTGACGGTCAGTATGCCCCTGAAGCGCTCCCGAGACTATTGGAGCCGCTCGTTCGTGGTGAAGCTGAGGCAGTCTTCGGCTCGCGCATGATGACATTGACCGGCGCTCTCGAAGGCGGCATGCCGATGTACAAGTATGTCGGCAACAGAATTCTCACCTTCTTCCAAAATCAGGTTCTCGGTTCCAACCTCAGTGAGTTTCACACCGGCTATCGAATCTACAGTACGAAGGCGTTGGCAAAGATTCCGTTCCATTTGAATACCAACGATTTCCACTTCGATACCGAGATAATCATTCAATTCATCGTAGCCGGTCTGCGCATTGCAGAGCTTCCGATTCCCACTTTCTATGGTGACGAGAAGTGCCACGTCAACGGCATGAAGTACGCCTGGGATGTCGTAAAAGCAAGTGCTACCGCGCGTCTTCAAGCATATTGCTTGATGTATCGCCGCAATTTTGATGTACAGCCGACCGCGACTGATTCGTGGAGACACAGGCCAAAACTGACTTTCCAGAGCTGTCAAACTGTTGCGCTCGAGTTGATCAAGCCCAATACGCGAGTGCTCACTTTTGGTGGAGACTCCGCCATCGACCTGATTCCAATATTGGAGAAAAAAGGTTGTCGCGTAACCGTACTCGACAAGCAATCTCCCATCCGCGATTCCCAGTCGGCAATGGACTACTTCCATCATGATCCGGACAGCGACAAGCATCTTCCGATTGACGTGACCGACCACGATTACATTTTGATGCTCGACGTGGTCGAGCAGGCGCGCTCTCCGGAAGACTTCCTGGCTCAATTAATGGAAGCGTGCACCTATAACTCTCATGCAACGCTCATCGTAAGCAGTGCGAACATCGGCTTCTTCATAACTAGATGGATGCACATCTTCGGTCAGTTCAACTACTCGAAGAAAGGAATCCTTGATCTCAGACACACGAGACTGTTTACCTTCTCCAGCCTGGAAAGAGTGATTTCGGAGAGCGGTTTTGAAGTATTGAGTCAAGAGGGCGTACCTGCGCCGTATCCGCTCGTGATCAAGAACGAGAAATTGGCCAATTTCCTCTTGTCGCTCAACAGCAGCTTGATCAAATTTCGACGCACTCTGTTCTCTTATCAAATTTTGACAGTGGCGAAACCAATCCCAACGCTTCCCGCGCTCCTTAGAGACGCGGTCGAGCACAGTAAAGAACGGTTGGAAAAGACGGACGGCTCGGTGGAGCTCCGCCAACCAGTGGGCTCTACCAGGTAGAGCGATGGCCGTGTTGGAGGCGCTGTCGACTCGGCGCTCACCAAAGGTGGTGGCGGTCATACCGTCTTACATCGCCAGTTGTCAGATTAATGTCGTCAAGCCACTTACAGCCCTAGCCAATAGCGGGCAGATCAGATTCCAACATGTCCTCGAGCATCAAGCTTCGCTGTCGCACATTCGCTGGGCCGATATCGTCGTCTTTTGCCGGAATACAGAACCGGCATACCGGCACCTGCTCAGCGAAGCAAAAGGTAGACGGCGGCCAATCATCTACGACATCGACGACAGCTTCTGGGACATTTCCGATGCTACCGACCCGGACCTCGCACGCTATCACCTGCAAGCGCTGCGGTTGCAGCAGTTCGAGCGCTATCTGTCGCACGCGTCGTTGGTTCGCACATACAGCCCTCTTCTGAAGGCGAAGATTTCGCATTTCAACGGCAATGTCGGATTGTATCGCTCTCCTTTCGATTTTTCGCAACTACCGGCGCGTCGAGGCAAGCTCTATGCGTCAGAAAAGATTAGTATCGTATACGCTACCAGTAGAACGGTAGACGATCAGTACAAAATCTTCCTTCCCGCCCTGGCTGACTTTCTCAGAGACAACGCCACAAGAGTCGAGTTCACCGTGTGGGGATGCCACCCAGCCGATCTGCTCGCGCTACCAGGCGTGGTGGCAAGAAAGTTGGTGCCCAGCTACAACGCCTTTTTAAAAGAATTCGTCAGTGCCAATTTCCAGATGGGACTGGCGCCGCTGGAAGACAACGAGTTCAATAGAGCGAAGAATAACACCAAGTTCCGCGACTACGGAGCCTGCGGCGTGGCTGGGATTTACTCCAACCTCGACGTTTATTCGTCATCAGTTTCCAATCAAATCAACGGACTGCTGGTGGAAAACACGCGCGAATCCTGGTATCAAGCCATGCAACGCCTGGTCGATGATTCGAGTCTTCGAAAGTCGATCATCGAAAATGCCGGGGCGAAGGTTTTCCAAGATCATCGACAGGAGCTCATTGAAAATGAATGGATGGAAGATATCAACGAGCTTCTGGCGGACGTGCCTTCCTGGTGGCTATCGAGATTGAAGAACACGGACACCGTCAATCTCGAGATTACTCCGAAAATGGATGACCTCTGCGGTGTAGAGCTCACGTCTCCGCCCGGTTTCACGTTGCCGGAGAACGATAAGGTTTATGTGGAGATTCAGTCCGAGTCAGGAAGCGTG
>CAZISK010000852.1:0-3912 GCA_964541355.1 uncultured Candidatus Obscuribacterales bacterium | reverse complement strand
CCCAGACAATCCATAGTGTAAGTGGCACAAATGCGATGCAGGCGAGAATGACGCCTTTACGTTTTGTCCAATTAAGAGTCTTCAAAATCATCTTTCCAGTGGGAACTAATGGATATGGTTATCCTAACAGCATATGGTCATTCCCTCATCGTCCTAAATGCGCATCTACAGTCTGTTTGGAAGGATGACCCCGTGATCCTCAGAGGTGACACAGAAAACTGCTTGTTCAACGTCTTGAAGCCGTGGCAATTCTAGCGTCCCCTAATCCTTCAGGACTGCCCATTAACAGTAGTTCTTGTGCATTGGGTGTATGGCGAGCTTCAACGATGATTGAAAAAAGACGTGGCATTGCATCACCACCACTCACGGTGATATCAAATCAAAAACTCAACGATTCAGATGCCAGGAGAACCAGTCCTTAGCAAGAATGGCTACGGCGGCGAGGGTGTCCTCTTCCTCAAATAGATGAGAAGCACCAGGCACAATCTCAAGGTGGTGTTCGCATCTCAGTTTTTCTGCCGCCTGGCGGTTAAGTGTAAGGACTTCCGGATCATTGCCACCAACGATCAACAGCGTCGGTGCCTGCACCTTCTCTAGCGAGCGACCGGCAAGATCGGGACGACCACCTCGTGATACCACTGCCCACACCTGTCTTGGAAGTTCAGCAGCAGCCACCAGAGCAGCCGCCGCGCCAGTGCTGGCACCGAAGTAGCCTAAGTGCAGGCGCTCGGTATCTCCATACTCACGCAGCCACTTGCTGGCCTCAAAAACCCGGCGAGCCAGAAACTCAATATCGAACCTGAGTAAGGCCCGTTTGTCGAGCTCCTCCTCTTCGGCTGTGAATAGGTCAAATAGTAGAGTCGCAAGACCAAATTTATTCAACTCCCCAGCTATGTATCTGTTGCGAGGGCTAAAACGGCTGCTACCGCTACCATGTACGAACATAACGATAGACGTGGCTTTCTCTGGAATATGTAGTTCACCCTCGAGACCGACGTCGTCCAAAGACAGCACTACATTTTCCTCTAACATTTTTTGTACTTTCATTTCGTGGGTCCTTCATCTAGGTGCATAAAAAAGTCGTCAACACACTCCAAAGAGTTCAACCAAGAATCGTTTCAACCTCTGGTCAACATTCCCAATTCCGCTTTCATCTCTTCCGGCAGATCGTCTTCCGATAGTTGAATCGAGTCATAATCAAGAAGCTCCGCAGGAGGAATCCTGATAATCACAGTCGAGCAAGGGGAGGCGGCAACAACAGAGCCAGCAACACTGCCCAAAAGCAACCTCTGAAGGCCAGAGCGTCCATGTGAGCCCATAATTATTAGATCGGCATCCAGGTCTCGCGCCAGTTGCAAAATCTCTTTTTTAGGATTGCCTGCTCCGAGGTATCGTCGCACACGGATGTGCGGTACACCAGAATAAAGCTCGCGAGCGAGATAATTAAGCAACATTCTTGCAGCCAGTCGATCCTCGCCAGCAATGGTTTCTGCAAGTTCTGGAAGGAGCAGCGGATTGTCCAATAAATTAGGTTCAAGCACAGAGACTACATGAAACTCAGTTCGCTCCGGCCATAGATGTTGCTTTACAAAAGCCACCATGGCATCTCCATAAAGCTCATCGGCCGCCGCCACTACTACTCTATAACGTCTACAGGTATTCATATCGCCCTCACTGGCCTCTAGTCATTACAGTTTCACATGCGACGCTTGACCCAGCATCATTCCAACGAATGAAGTTGGCGTCAGGCGTCATTCATCTATTCGACAGATCTTTTTTCCATCGCTTGTTATTGCACCAATCAAAAGCATAACGAAACCGCCCCAGATGGCAGGGATCCATCCAGTGATCGTCAGGTAAGCCGGAATGAGCTCGGCAGTCAGCTTTAGTACCACAGCCGGTACCAGCCAGAAACCAACTAGCCAGATTGGTATTAGATAGAGCAATGCCATTCCGAATGACGTTATCGTCAATAATATAGAGAGACTTATAGCCAGTACTTCGATTACCCAAGCGGCAATTGCAAAGAAAAGTCCTGCACCGATAGCATTCAAGAAGTTTCCATTCCAATGAAATCCCGGTAACATCGGCAGAATGAATTGGAATGCGCAGGCGCTCAGTATGAGCCGGATTATGAAGGTCTTCATGTCAGTTCAACGGATTAGATTTATTCTTGCCGATCGCGACCGCTTCCGTTGGCAATTTTTTCTTAAACTTGACTATTTCAACAGAACAGGGAGCGTTCTTGAGAACCTCTTCCGCCACACTGCCAATAAGGAAGTGAGCGATGCCCTTTCGTCCGTGAGAACCAATAACGATCAAGTCCGCACTCCAACTTTCAGCGTACTCGCAGATTGTCTTAGCCGCGAAGCCTAACACGACCTTGACCTCCACTCTCTGGGTCTTCAGAATTTCTTGAATCTTCGCGGCTGCCGTCCCGCAATTCTTCGCGCAGTCATCGTACATACGCTGTTCCATTGCGCTGGTAGGTGAAGGCATATAGCCGACGCCATACTCCAGTGGAATCGGCTCCACTACGCTCAGAAATAGGAACTGGTCGTCTTCATCCCAGGGTCGCCCAGCGATGAATTCCACCGCATTCGTCGAACAATCTGAGCCATCCACCGCAACAAGTATCTTCATGAGCTCCTCCTAAAGTTTTTGCACTATAGTTGCAATACTGACAGAGTCCTTGCAGTTTATCCTCAACCGTTCTTTGTATGTTTATCAGAAATGAGAGTACTCCTTTCGGCTGATCGAGTTTGAGTTGTCGGACATTCCACACCTTAAAAACCCCGTCTCGATCGAAGACAACAGCTCGATCGAAGACAACAGCTCGATCGGTGATCGCCAAAACTTCTAGCTAGCGCCAGAGCCCACGCAACAAGGCCGAGCGTTGCCTCGTATTAAGACTGGTTCTCGAGCAATGGCTTGAGTTGCTGAAAAACTTAAACTAATAAGTTTGACGCAGGTATGACTGAGTCAATCCGCTAATCATGCTCGTGAGTTGCGTCCTAATTTTCTCATCGATCGCCTTTACTGTTGCTCGTCGATCTACCTTGTACTGGTCGTAGTAATCTCCCAAACATAATGGCTCGCCTATCGCTATCAGGATCAACTTACTACACGCAACGGTTGCGTTCTTGAACAATGCGGTCTCTAGCAGCTCGACAACTTCATAGATATCGTCCTGACTTACCTCGTCGTAATTCTGAGCCAAGAGGCTGTGCTCAACAGCAATCAAGTCAATAGCGAAACATAGCTCCTTGTACAAACTCTTGAGCTCCGTGACTGTATATCGGACCGTTCCTACACTTTCATGATGGTAGAAGCAATCGCACAACTGACTCTTGATTCTATGCGCACATTCAATCTGTGACTCGTTCTCATTCAGTTTGACATTGAGCCGGCTTGCCACTCGCTTGAGAATCGCCCATCTAAGCCGCGTCATCCTGGTGGCAAAATCAGTGGCAGGGGATAAGGGCACATCAAAGCGTCTTTCCAGCGTGGAGACGAACTGCAATAACGATCGTCTGACGCGATCTGCAGAAGTTTGACTCTCTTGTCTGAACAGCTCAAGCTTTTTCTCGATGCGATCCATGGCATTTTCAAGTTGTTCACTAGCGTCTTCGCTCAGGAAATACCGGATTGCTATTGGAAGAATGGAAATGTTGCCGGGAGTGTTGATCGATCTCAGATGATTCATGGCAGAAAAAGACATTTGCGCAACACCACGCTCCAGAGGCATAACGAATTCATTAAAGTGCGATATCTCTCCTTCAGGAAAGACGACTAATTTATGTTGGTTGGCAACGAGTAGGTCGCGCGTTGTTCTATAGGCGCGGACATCATTCGTGCCTCGCTCGATTGAATAGCAACCAATACGCGGCAAAAATAGCCGATTCAAACCAT
>CAZISK010000851.1:0-3919 GCA_964541355.1 uncultured Candidatus Obscuribacterales bacterium | reverse complement strand
ACCGAGGCCACGCGCGCAGTCGATATGCGAGACGATATCTTTCGAACCTGCATGTTATATGGTGCGACAATAAGAATATCGTCCAGATCGATAAACTTGAGTGTGCCAGACTTGTCAGCCACCTGGCACATAAGAAGATCGTTAATGAGACTCTCAACGGCATCGACCTCCTGCTCGCTCGATTGGCTATTGCCGACGTGATCCACAGGATGCCAGACAATACCGGATCGCTTTTGAAATCTAGACGATAGATCTTCTGGAGGATAAAGGATTTGATTGCACGTGTCCGCAGAAGAAACCAACCTGCTGTCATACACTGCCGATGAAATTAGCTCACAAATGTCAGGATGCATCCTTCTGGTCGTCCCGAGAAAGACGCCCATATCCTCGGGAATGGTGGCACGCTCCCCAAGCAAGTACTCGAGACACGACTTACCGCAATCACCGGGGTGCGAACCGGCGATCGGCTGCTCGAGCTGCATTTGATCGCCGAGCAATACGAGATTGTGCGTGCATGGACTCATGCCGGCGAGATTGGCAAGCGAGACTTGACCTGCTTCGTCGATGAAGAGATAGTCGAACAATCCGATGGCATCTTCTCGACTGAAGAGCCATGCGGTCCCGGCAACGACGTTGAACTCTTCGTAGTCCGCTCTCTTGAAAAAACTTCCCGAGTCTTTGACGTTATCGATGTTCAATGTATCGAAATCGTTATAGTTGATGGCACTTCCGATTTTGGCGGCCTTGAAATGTCCGCCTGAAGACGACATCAACTCCGCAAGCTTGATCAATAAATTATCAATCGCCTTGTGAGAATTAGACGTGATACCAATTTTCTTTCCTTGCTTCAGAAGCTCCACTATGCAGTGAGTGGCAGTGTACGTCTTTCCACTCCCCGGCGGACCTTGAATGCACAACGCGCTATTCTGCATTTTGCTTATCGTCTGCGCCACGTCTTGTACAGAGTCCGAAGCAGAAACGGGCGATCCGGCGAACCTTCCCTTTATACGAGGAGAGCGCCGGTACAGCAGGTCTGATAGACACTGCGGCATGGCACGCTCCTCATGCCATCGCTTACAGACTCGGAAGATTGAATCCGAAATTGTCCGACTGTCAACAAACTCATCGATAACAAGCGCGATCTCATCAGGTGGGGCCTCTTTAGTCGGTCCCAGTACGATAGTGGCGATGCCTTTACTTCGATCAAGCTCAGCAAGCCTTACTCGACTCAGGTCCGACGAGATAAAACACTGTTGCCCGGACTCCAACTTGGTATCTTGATTTTGATCGAAACAGTACTCATAGCCTATGGATCGTCGATTCGGCTCAGGGGGGCGCTGGGAACGCCTCAGTCCGGACAGGCAGTCTAGATCGTTGTAGAGCTCGTCCAGAGACATTTTTTGTCTATCAAAGAGACGCCACCACATCGGCTTGTCTTCTCTACGATGGAACTCCAACAGCCCTACAAGAAGCTCATGGACTCGTCTACTCTCAGCGTCATCGATATCTTCCGCTGCGGCAATCATTTCCTCCGCCAGAATCTGCGATGCTCTCAATATGGGCACCGCCGGTGGAGCTTCGACGATTTTGCCGGAGTAGGTGATGTGGCTCTCTTTCTGCCTTGACCACAGCCATTCGGCAAGCTGCAATGTCGATACACAGTCTTCTTCGTTATAGTCACGAATCTCTTTCAAGATTGCAGATTTTTCCCAGACAGGACCATCTTGGCTCTCCAGCCAGCGCTCGTAGAACACAACCGAATCTGTAGCCTTCGATACCGAACCGCTGCGCTTTTCCCTGTAGAGATGCTCGACATATTTGATGGAGTAGGACGGCTCTCCGACCCGCACTCCCTGCCTGACGACCTGATAGAGATCAACGAAAACTTCATTTCTAAGCAGCTGATCAACTTCGTCCTCCATTACACCATGGCGCCCAGCCAACCTTCGGACTGCGGATACTTCATACGACGCATAGTGGTAAACATGCATAGTTGGATCTTGCATCCAGCGGCTGTAGACCCAATTGATAAATTCTCGAAAGGCTTGCTTCTCCTGCTCTCGATCGTGCGCCCACCAGTCTTTGAAAATCTGCTCATCCTGCTCGATCAGAATCGCACCAAATAGATACTCCAATCCCCCTTCTGTGTGCGGATAGCCCTCCATGTCAAAGAAGATATCGCTCCGTGATGGCGGAGGTAGTAACGCAAGACCACGTCCGGGAACCGAAGGCAAAATCTCATAGCAGGTCTTGCCCTGACTACGTGATTGAATTTGAAGGCGTGCCTGACTCCGCAATTTTTCAAATATTTCCTCGGCAATTCGAAAATCTGTGGAAAACTGAGATTCAGCCAGCGCTGTCATCGTCATGATACCGGACTTCTTAAGGCGATCCATCTGGCTCGTCGTGATATTTGCCACACGAGACAGATCATCGCGCTCTTCGAGAATCCGCTCCGAATAGCTAGTCCAACGACTGTAGGAGCCGGCAGTACAATCTTCAGGTGGATTGTCCTTTTGGAACTGGCTCTGGAACTGCAAAAACGATCTCTTGATCTGCTGGTAGAGTGCGAAGAAGTCGCGAGTCCGAAACGCCCTTTGACTGAAGTCGCCAAGAACTATGCAAACGGTCGGCGGAAGAAGCTGCTGAATCTCCTCCATCATCTCTGCATAACAACAAAGCTGCACAGCAAAATAGGGCTTAGCCTTTTTCGATAGCTTGGTGTCCCAGACTTCGTAGCAGAAATCACCTAAGGATGACAATCCATCGACTCTGACCAGGAAATCGGATCGACCGGCAAATTGACCGGATCGCAGGTAACCTTGATAAATCACTTCCCGTCCGTCACGCATTGCTTGCACTGTTGAAGCAAATGCAATCTCGTCCGGACCGGTGATTTCTGCAATGTCCGTGCCTTGCTCTTGTAGCTTAGCTAGAAAAGCTGCTTCGTGAACATTGCCGTGTTGAGCAACAAGAGCCTTTCCGTCATCCTCGACATCCGGTTGTATCTCGGATGGGTATTCTCGAAAATATCGCTCCATCCATGAGTCGAATCGAGACTCCATGAATGTAATCAGATCCGAGGGCGAATATATAAGCTCGTCGCCTACCTTTCTCATAGCCTTTTCTCCCGCTACCATTTCCAGGCTATTACGTGGGACTGCGAAATATCTGCAGTATCGACACGAGGTTGATTAAATGAATGGATTTAATCTCAGAGACCCTCCTGTCTCTGTCTCCACGCAAAATGGCTCACTGAGCCAGCCCGCGTCGTGATTAAGACGGTGATAGAAGGGCACGAAAGGTCCGAAACTCTTAGCCTCAATAGCAAAAGCCTTGCTCTATGCAGGGTTGGACGCGCGAGCCGAATGATTTATGTGGTGAAGTTAGTTATGTGTTAGTTTGGATGATGGATGAATCTCACAATTCTGAACACATAGGTTGACCGGTGGGTACGGATTTCAGTATTGGTCGAACTTCTGATAGGAGGTTTGACTAATGTTTCAACAATTATTAAAGTACCGTTTTAGAAAGACATCTCAGAGCTTTGCCGGCAGCTGAAAGCGAAAGATATCTTCTCCGACTTCGCGAAGAAGGCCGAACTACAGAAACGCTTTTTCGCATTGCGAGAGAATTGCTTTGTGTCGTCACAGTGATGGAGATATCTTCTGCAGGGGTTGAATGCCTACTCGACGTCAAAAAAATAAAAGATTAAAACTGTCTTGACGATAGTGGCATAGCGCCTTGGCTAGTGTAGTTTAGATCGCCATGAGCACGAAACTCGAGCGAGTCCTCAACATAGACACGGAAATCTGCAGAGGCGGATATCCCAGCGTGCAGGACTTGTGTCAGAAATTTGAAGTCTCTGAGCGCACTTTGCACGACGATCTAAGATATCTAAAAGATAGACTGGCCAGAG
>CAZISK010000850.1:0-3929 GCA_964541355.1 uncultured Candidatus Obscuribacterales bacterium | reverse complement strand
TGATCGCGTACCGGAACCGAGCTGTCTTTGTTGATGGTAATTTTCACAATCTGCCCCAATCTCGTTTCGACGTAAGAATCAGGTTACCAGATAATGGCAATCTCAGGATCGTACCTGAGCGTACAAACGTTTTTTCGCTTCAGCCAACTCGATCTCCGATTCGACGATAATCCCTTCCAGATAATCCAGAGAGACTGTCCGACGCCGGTTGATTGCCTCTCTTTTTTTCAACATCTTGGGAAGCATGAAGATCGCTTTGCAGGTCCCGACGATCCAGCTCCATACCTGGCCACCACGGATGGTGACGACGGCGAGGTAGAAGGCCTGCCAATAGAAAATCTGGGGGAGGAACTTCAAGAGCAGCGGCATCGGAATGTTCTTGACGATCGTATTGAAATTGTTTTGCGAAGACAGTTTTACAACCAGAGGCGAATAGCCACTGCCGGTAGTGCCGCAGCCAAGATGGTACACACGGGCGGTGGGCACATAAAGACACTTATAGCCTGCGCTTTGCGCGCGCAATGCCAGATCCACATCTTCGAGATAAGCGAAATAGTCGTCATCAAAGAGTCCGATGTCGTCGAAAAGCTCCCGACGATACATAGCGGCGCCACCACAGGCGCCAAGAATGTAGCGCGGTTGATCGAATAGCCCCTGGTCTCGCTCTTTGTGACCAATTCGACCGGGCAGTCCGCCTCTCCTGTAGCCGTCGCCTACGCCGTCGAGCACTTTGGGATCGTCGTAAGCCAGCATTTTGCAGCCCACCGAGCCGACTTCAGGATTCGTATCCAGCGCCTTCACTAACTCTTCCACCCAGTCGGGCTCGACAATCGTGTCATTATTCAAAAGCGATATATACCGACCGCTGGCCTGACGGATACCGGCGTTGACCGCGGGGCTGAATCCGGTGTTGTGATCGAAAGTGATCAGCCGCACCTCCCCATAGTTGAGCTTGATGAACTCCACCGACCCATCGCGAGAGCCGTTGTCTACAATAATGATCTCGAGCGACTGGTAGGTTTGTTTTCGTATCGAATCGAGACAACCGGCAAGGAAATGCTTGCCGTTCCAGTTCGGGATTACTATGCTTACGAGCTTTTGAGTCAAACGCCTGTTCCGCAAAACGGGTTGAAGGCTGACTATTGTACGGTATAAGCACGATGCAAAAACGAGTTACTTCTTAACCGAGATATAATTGGTGCGCAATGAGCGCACAGTCGGCATTTCGTGGACTGCCGGTTAAGCGCCGCTTAGGATATGACGTCGAGTCAATTATGAGTTTATCTTCACAGCCTAAAAAGCAACGTCGCGTCCTGCTCGTCACCCTGGAGCCGATTTCGCGTGCCATGGCCGGTCCTGCCATTCGCGCCCTGGAATTGGGCAAGCAGCTATCTGAACATTTCACCACCGTCACCGTGGCCTCCTCCGTAGAGCACAGCGAAAAAGATAAATTGCCGCCCATTGAAGGAGTCCGGGTAGTGACCGGCGCCAACCGCTCAACTATGTATAGAGAAGCGCTCGAACACGAAGTTCTGATTATCCAATCCAATGTATTGAGACCATTTCCGCGTCTGTCGGAACTCGGTAAATATCTAGTCGTAGACCTTTACGATCCTTATCTCTTTTCTGTTCTCGTTCAATACAAGCACGAAACGGTTGCAGGCGAAGCGAGTTTCCGCTTGATGCATCAGGTTTTGGAAAAGCATATGCTGGCTTGCGATTTTTCGATCTGCGCCTCGGAAATTCAGCGCGACTACTGGCTCGGGCGTTACTGCGCCCTGGGAAGGCTGACTCCCAAGCTCTACGAATTCGATCCATCGCTCAGGAAGCTGGTCGATGTTGTCCCATTCGGAAGAGAGACGATCGCTCCCACTCGCAACGGACCTGGTGTCCGCGGCACTCTTGAAGGCGTAGGTGCTGACGATTTCGTCATGTTGTGGGGCGGCGGCATCTGGGATTGGTTCGACCCCATAACGCTGATCGAAGCGGTCGACAGAGCAAAAGAGCAAGTGCCCAATCTCCGCCTTGTCTTCATGGGCATGAAATCGCCCAATCCGAAAGTGCCGATCATGAAGATGGCCAAGGACGCGGTCGAGATGGCTCAACGCCTGGGTCTTACCGGCAAGCATGTATTTTTCAAAGAGGGTTGGATCCCTTATGAGGAGCGCGTCAATTACTTGCTTGACGCCGATGTGGCCGTGTCGCTGCATTTCGACCTGCCCGAGACGAGATACTCCTTTAGAACCCGCATTCTTGACTACCTGTGGACCGGTTTGCCTGTGATAAGCACGGGCGGCGATCCGCTCTCTCAAATGATCGAAAAGGCAGGCGCAGGGCTAGCATTACCGTTCCAGGACATAGAGGCCTGGAGGGCTGCAATTGTGCGCTTCGCGCTTGACAAGGATTTCCGAGCTCAGTGTGGGCGCAACTCTTTGCAATTGTCGGATGAATTTACCTGGGATAAAACCGCACGGGCCCTGGTCAGCTATTGCAGAGATCCTTATCGGCTGCCCAGGCATGTAAAGATTACGATGCCATCAGTTTTTGAGCGTGCGCGGGCTGTCTACCTCCGCGGCGGCGGCGAGCTTGTAATGAAGCGATCGCGCGAAATTATTTCCGACTTCTGGGGTTGAAAATTTATATACTGATAGCGATTGTGCGTATGTTAGAGAAGTCATATGCGCAGTCGACTGATTGATCGGATCGGATGGCTGACGAGAAAAAAAACAATGGAGCAAACAGCCTGGATGGCTTGACCATCCATCCGCCCGAGGGCGACTTCATTGACTATCAGTATGAAGTGGCGCAAGAGGCTCTGACCAGGCTGTGGAAGAGCGCCCTCAAATTAAATAAGCGCAAAGGCAAAAGCGAAAAGCGGGTTCACAACATGCGCGTCGCATTTCGTCGCTGGTATTCCATATGGAATGTTCTGTCCGTCGAAGGCTTTGAAACAAAATCGTTCAAACGTGAGATTGGCAAAAGCCTGAAGAAAGCTTATAAATTCCTGGGTGCGGTTCGAGACTGGGACGTGGATCTCGCAACAGCCAGGGAGTTTGGCGTTTCGCGCCAGATAATCGCCAAGTGGGAGCTCACACGCGATCGGGTCGAGAAGGAGGCCAATGCCGGTCTCGAGCGACTTGAGCTGGTCGACCTAATCAAGAAGTTGAGCAAGTTTATTAAGAAGCGAGCCAAGAAGCTCAGGCAAAAGCGGGACGAGCAAGATCGAGCACCGCTTCGAACCAGCGATATTATCGAAGCGCACTTGAAAGAAGCCGAAGCGCACACACACGCTCTGGCTGAGCACGCCGCCACGCTGGAGGAGCTGCACGCTCTCAGGCTCAGTATCAAAGGGTGGCGTTATATCCTGGTTGAATTTTACAGTTGTAATTGTGAACCTCTGGTGGAGGCTCAACAGTTGCTTGGACAAATTAATGATCTTGAACGTGTGCGATTGCTTTTGGAGGATGAAGACGGAGCGCTGGCCCTGTCCTCCATAGAGCGAATAGTTGGCAAGCAGCAGGAACTTCTTGCCAGCCTGGACGAAATAAAAAGCGCCCTGCCCTACGGCTTGAGACCGGAAATCGCCCAAGTGTCAAACAACTGAACGGTTCGATCTAATTTGATAAGTTATCTTGAATGTCCCGCATTCTGACAGCGTCTAGACCTAAAATGGAGGTCTAAGACGAGTGATATCTCACTTGTCATCTGTCGCAACGACCATTCCGCTGTCGGGGTAGCATTCATGCCCAAAGAAAAGAGAGTTACTATCCTTGGATCCGGAGCCGCTGGATTAACCGCCGCCATTTATGCGGCACGAGCTAACCTCGAGCCTCTGGTGATCGAAGGATTGCAGGCAGGTGGTCAGTTGACCATCACCACCGACGTGGAAAACTACCCTGGCTTCGAGGACGGAATTCAGGGTCCAGATC
>CAZISK010000849.1:0-3930 GCA_964541355.1 uncultured Candidatus Obscuribacterales bacterium | reverse complement strand
GCCCCGCGCGGCACCCGTCGCGGCACCGGCACCCGTCGCACCGCCTGCGCCTCCTAAGAAGGGTAAGTAGGATTCGCTGTCTACTATGAAGAAAGTGCCCGGCGCTAACGAGCAAGCACGGGCACTTTTTCTTCCAGGGTGTGCGTCAAGGAATCCAGTAAACACAAGATATCTGAATGTGATGTCAATCAGATTACAATAGCTGATAGAGGAAGTCGTCTTGGATAGACCGTTCGCAGCTGTACTAATATATGTTGCCATAATTTTGGTGCCGACTTTTGTTGGTGCTCGAGCGGCCCAGGGCGCTCCAGATGACGTCGGCGAAGTAAGCGAATCGTCTTCTTTAAAGGAAGGCAACAGTCTTACGGAAGAGCACAAGCGCGCCGATTTAAGCTGGAATAGCGCGATGACGCGTGCCAAAGAAGCGATGCTCAAGGGCCAATATGTTGATGCCCAGACCAACCTGAAGACGGCACTAACTGAAGCAAGAAAATTCGGACCAAATAACTTCCGGGTGGCGGTAACCACCTGGGAGCTTGCGCAGTCGCACAAGGAGCGCGGTCAATACAAAGAGGCTCAAGAAGACGTTATTGAAGCTCTTCGTGTATTCGAAGCACAGAAGCCGTCTCGCCCAATGGCGTATGCCGGTGCCCTGAACACGCTGGCGAGTATTCACAAAGAACAGGGTAATTATGACGAGGCGGAAGAGACATACAAAAAGGCGATCGAAATTCTAGAGAAGCACGACAGAGAGAAGCTGGCTCTGGCTGCCGGTTTGGATAATCTGGGCGTGTTGTATCAGAGGCGTCTGTTGTTCCTTAAGGCCATTCCGATTCAACAGCGTGTCCTTTCAATCTATGAGTCGTCTCCAAAGACTTCGCCTCGAGACATGGCTATCTGTTTAAACAATATCGCCGAAAGCTACAGATACCAAAAGCAGAACGACAAGGCTCGCAACAGCTTTGAGCGAGCCATAAAACTTATGGTGGATCAATATGGCAACAACCATCCGACCGTCGCTACTTTCAAGGACAATCTAAGCGCGGTCCTCAGAGAAGAAGGCAAAAATGAGGAGGCTGAGAAGCTTGAGGTCGAGGTTTGCGAGATTTACCGAAAGACGCTGGGTGATAACCATCCTGATCTCGCCATCGCTTTGCATAACCTCGCAAGCCTGTATTCGTCAATGGGAAAGAACGACAAAGCGATCGTATGCGAGCGCGAAGCATTGAGCATTTTTGAAAAGGCTTTCGGACCAACTCATCCAGTAACTGCTCAGTCGAAGGCCCAGATGCTTCAATTTACCCGTGATGGGGCTAAGTGAGGCCGGTCGCTAATCGGCCGATTTCTCAGGCGCTTTTTTCGTGTACCGCCAATATAGAACAAGGAATAAAATTCCAGATGCTGCGAGGCTGGCCGCGCTTGCGATGATAGGAACCGGTGTACTTCCTGCCATGATGCTGTCGACGCGAATCGGTTCGATCAGAAGTCGACCGAGCGAGTAAAGAGCCAGGTAAAGCAGGAATGTTAAACCGGGATACTTGACCAGGCGCTGTCCGGCAAAGTAGTACAGAAAAAGAAAAATCATGAGATTCCAGATCGATTCATACAGAAATGCTGGATGAAAATAGCTGTGATTGAAATACTGCATCGGCCTGTTTTCGACAGGAATGAAAAGTTTGAGTGGAAAATCGTCGCTGACTGGTTTGCCGAAGGCTTCCGAGTTGAAGAAGTTACCCCAGCGCCCAATCGCCTGGGCCAGAGGAGTGCAGCATCCGCCAAGATCGAGAACGCGACCCACAGGTAGCTTGTTAAAATGACAATAGACCGCACCGGTCAAGAAACCGCCGATGATACCACCATGAATCGACATTCCTCCCTGCCAGGTCGCCATTATGTCTTGCGGATGCCCGAGGAAGTAAGTCGGATTGAGCGCAACGAAATACAAGCGTCCACCGAGAATTCCACCGATGAACGCTATTAGAGCGCAGTTGGTCATCTGTTCTCGATTGATCTGCCACCTGTCGGCAAGCCGATTTGCCATGAAGGCTGCAGCCAGGAATCCCAGGGCGATAAGAACTCCATACCAACGGATGGTGAGGAATCCCAACTTGATAAAGATTGCGCCGGGCGATTGAAGAATCATGATCAGGGAGCTGCCCCAGCTACGGGTACCTACTCTTTATAGCAGAATAACAAGCCGCTCTGACGCTCGCAGAGCGGCCAGTTGATTGAGGCACTCGTGGTGCTAACTAATACGGCTGTTGGCTGTTGGGAACAACATCGCCATAGACATCTTTTGTCGCCTTTCCAAAATTACGTTCTGCATTGGCTGGGAGCTTGGGATCGTGAATCTCGTCGTGCGGATCATCTCCATGCGGATCATCGCCGTGGGGGTCGGTTCCGCCATACTTTTGTGCAACCACCGTGTTTGATTGATTACTTTGAAACAAAGATGCTGGATCTTGGAAAAATGCCTTAATTGATTTTTCTGCTTTGGTTGCCGATGCGCTATCTACTCCGCATACGACACTATATCCAGTGACTACTATCAGGGCTGCCACCATTGCTATAAGCAACGCGCGATTTAACATCTGTACCTCCAATGACAACGTGGACCTGATGACATACGGCTTTTCAGGGATGACATGAGTATAACCGAATTAATTCAAGCAACCGTTACAATTAATCGGTGACATGGAGGTTGTTATGGCAAAAGCGAAATCGCGCTGGGTCTGCCAGGAATGTGGATTTCAAACATCTGGATTTCTAGGCCGCTGTACCGAATGCGAAAGTTGGGGATCGCTGGTTGAAGAGGTCTCTCAATTCGAGTCTTCAAGCGCATCTCCGCGTGGCATTGTGCGGACAACTGCGCCACATGACAACTGTGGTAACTCAAAACCTACCCTTTTACAAGATCTTAACTCTTCCAGTTCACAAAGAATTTCTACCGGAATTCCGGGTCTTGATGAAGTGCTTGGCGGCGGCTTTGTTCCAGGTTCTGTAATCCTGCTTGCTGGCGATCCAGGTATTGGAAAGTCGACACTTCTCTTACAAGTTGCACGACATGTCAGCGCCGGGCAGCGAATACTCTATTTAGCAGGAGAAGAATCGGCATCACAGGTGCGAATCCGAGCCAGCCGCTTGAATATGGTGGATTGCAAAGTTCATGTTGACACGCAGCAGGACGTGATCAAACTGTCGGAGAGCATGCGCGAATTTTCCGACGGTGTAGCAATCATCGACAGCATCCAGTCTGTCTTCCACCCACAATTAACGAGTGCGGCTGGATCTGTCGGGCAAGTTCGCGAATCAGCACAATTAATCATTAACTCAGCCAAGGCTTCTAACATCGCGACGATTCTCGTTGGGCACGTGACGAAAGAGGGTTCTATCGCCGGACCTCGCGTGCTGGAGCATATGGTTGATGTGGTTCTACATTTCGAAGGTGATCGAACAAGACAATTGCGAATTTTGCGCGCGATGAAAAACAGATTTGGATCGACGTCCGAAATCGCAATTTTCTCTATGACTGGAGAGGGTCTTGTCGAGGTCGGCAATCCGAGCGAGTTCTTACTTGGAGACCGGCTGAAAAAGCTCGGTAAGACACAGGCTCCTTCCGGCACAGCGGTCATCGCCAGTGGTGAAGGTAGCCGAACATTGTTGCTGGAAGTACAAGCGTTGGTTAGTGCCACCAGTTACTCCGCGCCAAGGCGCCTGGCCAACGGGTGTGACAGCAACCGACTGCTTCAGACAATTGCCGTTCTGGAAAAGAAGGTAGGGCTTGCGCTCGCGAGATCTGATATTTATGTCAACGTTGTTGGCGGACTCGATATCGACGATCCGGCAGGAGACCTCGGCGTGAGCGTTGCTATCGCAACATCTGCCCTCGATCGATCGGTTGACTCATCGGTTGTATTTATAGGCGAGATC
>CAZISK010000848.1:0-3933 GCA_964541355.1 uncultured Candidatus Obscuribacterales bacterium | reverse complement strand
GACGACGTCAAGTCGGTCTGCAGTCTGCAGGCGTCGCTCACCCATGACACTCCCGGCGGTATCAATGCGGCGCTGGCGACTGCGCTGGCTGCGCACTACTTCGCCTACGAGCTCGGCGATCGTTCCGGGCTCGGCAAGTTCCTGGACGGTCACGTCGAGGGCGACTGGTCGGAGGAGTGGTCCGGGAAGGTCGGCGAGAAGGGCTACATGCCCGTGAAGGCGGCGTTTACCGCGCTCCGGCGCAACAACACGCTCTCCGGCATTCTGAAGGACAGTGTTGCCTTCACTGGCGACGTCGATACGGTCGCGTGCATCGCGCTCGGTCTGGGCTCGCTCGCGCCTGCCGTGAGCAAGGACCTGCCGAAGGTCCTGGTCGATAACCTCGAGAATGGCGCGTACGGACGAGATTTCATCGCCAATCTCGACCTGCGGCTGCTCGCGGCGATCGACTGAGGAGCATGGATTCACCATCGGCTGATTTCTCGTGGAGGGCGGTGGAAAGCAGCTTCCGCCGCCCTCCACGTCTGTGTGGAAACAACAGTCAAAAGTAACTCTGGAAAGAGGGAGAACAACCATGATGAAGTGGTCCATCGCGATCGTTCTTGGTGTGATCGTCAGTAGCCTCGGCTTCAGCAGCGGTTTGAAGGCGGCCGACGATAAGGTCAAGATCGTGAAACAGCCGCTCCAGAAGGACGAGACCGATCACGTCAACGTCTACAACGCCAACGGTGAAATCCTCCGGGTGCTCATCAAGTACAACAACGGCGGGGTGAGGACGGAGGAGTACGAGAACAACGCTCGCAAGCTAGTTGTGGAAAGCGATACGACGGGCTGGAGCCGGCGGTCGGAGTACGACAGCACGCTGACGAAAGTCACCGAAACGCTGTCGAGCGGCAGGAAGATAATCCTGATCAACATCGACACCCTGGGCAAGAGCAAGAAGGGTAAGGTCGAACTCTCCAGCCAGGACGAGCTGCACCTGATCTACACGTCCGAGCCATGGCCGGGTCGGCGCACCGATAGCGTCTCCAGCAAGAACTCGGGTACGCTCAGCCCAGGCGGCAGCACCACCCCTCACGTGCCGGAGGGCAAGTTGATATCGTCCGGTTCCTTCAGCGCCAAGAAGACCGGTTCCGAAGAGCTCAAGGTCAAGACCGAGCTCATCTCGGCAGGCTTCCCCGGACCGCATGGACGCCCGCCGAAAGCGACGACGGTGGAGGTCACCATCGACGTGATCGTGAAGTGACTTGACCTACGTCGCGCGCCTCGTGGGCGACTAGCGTGTCGCTATCGATGCGATCGTGAAGTTTGCAGGCCTTCTTTGCCCTGTTCCGGAGAGGTCACTATCGAGTGATCGTCAACTGGCCTGACGTACTTCGCGCGTCGACACGGAATGAGCGCGGGATGATACCATCAACGTTGTCGTTGTTGGCATCATCCCGCGCTCGACGTCACATAGTCTTACTGTGTCCGTCCGGTGGATAAACGCCTGGGCAATCCCAATTTTTACAACGCTTTTGTCATGATATTAAAGCAGATAGTAGAAGAACTCGACCCGAATACAAAGTTTTACTATATAGACGAATAAACTGGGTTGATAAAACTGACTGTCGGTGCACTGCAGGCGAACGGCTGGAGAAGTCCCCAACCGCCGCCTGCATGGCCACCCCGCAAGATCCTTTCGACAGTCATTAGACGTTCCTTTGGCAAGAAACTACCTATCATTCGTGCCACTGCCACGAGGCACTTGAATACTTGCTGTAGGCACCCAGCCACCCTTGCCGTTGTTCGCGGTTTTGTCCCACATGTGGCGGACACCGTTGAACTCGATTCGGAAGTAGAACCCGAAGAATCGAGCTGCCTTGCCGCAAGCGAAGAACGAGTCCGCGAACCAGTCGAGGGTGACGATCTCTGCGATCGTGGCAATCCGTTCGTCGACCGTCAGTTTCAGGACGATATCGCCCGTCTTCTTTCCGGTGTCCTCGTGGATGTCCATGATCAGATCAGCTTGCTTAATCGAGAAATTCACCCGGTCGTGCGGTGCATTGCCCCACATGTTAATGCGGGCCAGGCTCCACTTACCGAAGCGAATCAAACTTGCTACTCGCAGTGCGAGTGCTTTGTCCGGTCGAACACGACCTTCGTCTCCGATGCATTTGTCAGCGATCACTACGATTGCGTGCTCAGCGCTCCTGATGCCACGCTTGATGACGGCCCCTGCGCGATGAAGCGCGATAATCCTGCAAATACGTACGCGCAGATCCGCGGGGACACCGCGGCGAATCAAGTATTCCTTAGCGAGCTTTGCACCTTCGACATCGTGCCGATCGAGATCGATCGAACGTCCAATGTCGTGAAGCCAGGCGGCGCAAGGAATAACGAATTCTCGAGTAACCTCATCAAGCATCCCAGGGAATACCCGATCGACCTGCTTGGTGAGACGAATGGCAAGATCGCGTACTTCGTCACCATGGACGAAGTCGTGACGTGTCTGTCCCTTCGAATTCTTATCGCCCTTTGCGTACACTGCGAGGAGCTCGGGGTCGCGGTACATGCGATCCCTGATCTTGATGAGCTCCATAAGTTCCATAGTTCCAATACTCCTCGTTGAGAAGCAGCCGACAGTGTTGTCGGGGCTTCGTTCGTGATGCTCGAGTCGAGTGCCGCCTCGGCAACTTCGACTTACTGAGCAGAAACAATCATGTGTTTATGGCTTGCGAAGAACTTAGCTTGTCGTGGATTCGGGAGTGTTCGCGTCGGATTTTTGACCGTCGTGAACACTGGGTCGAGTCTCGACAGAACCCGCTGAAACGCATGAAACTGCGTTCCTGGAAAAACCGGATACCAATCTCGAGAGCAAGGAGCCTGATAGGAGCTTTGCGAATCGATGATCTGGTCTGGTGTTTGCGGGTTGCCTGGTGTTTTTATGCACAGCTATAAACATCTAGAGACTATCAGCGCACTGTTACTAATCTCAATATAGAAACTTTAAAGGCTGTTCATTTTGACTCAAAAATGTCAAATGTTGGTCCGCGTGACGGTTAGCGGAGCCAGCGCTGCCAATAGGCTGTTAGCCTAAGCCTGTCAAAGCTTTCGGTTCACTGGTCATTTCGCCGAAGAGTAATCAAAATGCAAGTAGCCTCTGCGAAAATTGCTTGGTGTCTCAATCTTGCGTAATTGCATTTCGCTTGTTCGATATCCGAAGTCCAAGAAGCTCATTCCGGAAGCGTTCCCCTTGAGGGCACCGGCTGTGTATTTGCGTGATCTAGCTCTTAAGAAAAAAAATGGGTGATACGAGAGTATCACCCGAAATGCTCGCAGGACCGGTGCTGCCCTCGGCAGAGACCATCCCTGATCCCTCTCTTCTGGAGACCCTGCGTTAAGTTGTTAGCGTTGTTCCCTCCATCATAGACCCACAATACACCAAGTTAGCGTCAATTCATATGGTGATATTACGTAAGTTCCAAGAAAATTAGACAGGAGGCTCGAAAGGCGGAGACGGCGGGTGTTGAAGGTCTTTTTTCTCCTCGGTTGAAGAAGAATCCCCGGATGCGGTGCTCGAACCACCACCAGGGGTGGTATCGATGTCATCATCGTAGAACTCGTCAAACTCCTCCTCTTCCTCTTCCTCATCTGGAAAAGTGTCGGCGGGTTTTGGCGCTTGCTCTTCCGATTCAGGCCCAACGTGAAAGGACATTTGCTCATGAGCCGGTGCTGGTTGAAGACCGGGAGGAATGCGCTCCGCGTTGATGAGAGTCACCAGATGTGCTACCAGCTTTTCTGCCTGGCTTCTTCCCAGCTCGTCCCAGTGCGGTACGCCAAATGTCTTCTCCGAGTATTCATCGGCTTCGTCGTCAGTCCAACCGATAAGGTCCAGCGCTCTTCCCAGAACATCTAGAAAGTTCTGATCGGTCACTTCTGCCAGACTGACTG
>CAZISK010000847.1:0-3940 GCA_964541355.1 uncultured Candidatus Obscuribacterales bacterium | reverse complement strand
TCAATGTAGTTGCAGAAGCAATCGATCGCCTACACACCACGGCTGAATCGCACAACCGAGTTCTCGTCTGCGAAGTGATGGGTAGGCACGCAGGCTGGATCGCCTGTTATGGCGGTATTGCAGGTGGTGCAGACTTCATACTGGTTCCGGAGAAACCGGTAATTCTCTCAGAGGTAGTCGAAGCTATAAAGAAGTGCCATGCCAGAGGACGAGACTATTCAATCGTGGTGGTCGCCGAAGGGGCCAGACTAGACTCCGATCCGCCACTGGAATGCAACGGGCACGACAATGGCGACTCGCCTCATGCCGGTTTTGGCGGCATCGGCGAACGCTTGGCGAAGTTGATATCCGAACATACCGGATATGAAACTAGAGCTACCACGCTCGGCCACATTCAACGAGGTGGCTCTCCGACGGCCTTTGACAGAGTGCTAGCCACCAGATTTGGTGTGCACTCGGTTAATCTGGTGCACACGGGAAAATTCGGTCGAATGGTCGCTCTCCAGGGCAGCGAAGTAACCGACGTCCCGGTCGAAGATGCCGTCGACACACTGAAAAAACTTGACCTCGGTTTATACCAGGTGGCAGAGGTATTCTTTGGATAATTACATGTTGGAACAGACCGACGAAGTATACATGCACGACTGCTTCAATCTCGCCCTGCAGGCCGAAGGTCGAACCGCTCCAAATCCGATTGTAGGTGCGCTGGTCGTCAGGGATGACGGACACATCGTCGGTACGGGATACCATCCGGCCGCCGGCAAACCGCATGCCGAAGTCTATGCCCTTGACGCAGCCAGAGATCTGGCGCGAGGAGCAACGTTGTATGTCAGCCTGGAACCATGCTGTCACTATGGAAAGACACCGCCGTGCACGGATAAAATCATCAAGAGCGGGATTCGCAAGGTGGTGGCAGCCGTCGAAGACCCAAACCCAAAAGTCTCCGGCAGAGGGTTCGAACAACTGCGAGCCGCAGGTATTGAGCTTGTTTATCCGCTTTTGAGAGAACAAGCGCGATGGCTCAATCGCAGCTTCATCAAGGCAATATCGACCGGAATGCCTTGGGTGGTCTTGAAGATAGCCAGCACCCTGGACGGAAAAATTGCCGATCGTTACGGCAAGAGCCGTTGGATAACCGGTGAGGAAGCACGCGAGTATGTCCACGAGCTTCGCAATCGCCTTGATTGCGTCCTTGTGGGGGCAGCCACGGTCCGGGTCGACGATCCAGAACTCAACGTGCGCGATATCGTCCACTTTCGACATCCGAAGCGAGCTGTCGTCGATACGAATCTGACGATTAAACCGAACGCCCGCATGTGCAATCCGGAAAATGGCGGAAACACCATTATTTACTGCTCGGAAGAGTCGTTCAAAAAACAAGGGGGCTATCCAGAGAAAGTAGAGATAGTTCCAACTCCGACAATCGATAACGGCTCACAATCTGGCCCCGCACGAGCGGATCTGCAGTTCGTATTACGCGATTTGAAAAAGCACAACGTCAACTCAATTCTCTGTGAAGGTGGCGGCTCTCTTGCAGGCAGCCTCCTGCAGCATGACCTGGTCGACGAGATTGTCTGGATACTTGCTCCGGCCATCCTTGGCGATCCAGAGGCAGTACCAAGCTCGATTATCAATAGAGCAATTCCGCTCAATGGCATGAAGCGGTTTCACCACTTTGAGTCGGTAGTTCTTGGTCAGGACACGCTCATCCGTTTAACCAGGGAAAACTACTTATCCGATCTACAATCTTCCCAACCGGAAGTGCACCAAATTTAGTGCACTAATTTCTTGCCGGTCTCAGATCAGATAGGATTAAATTTTATTAGGACTGAGAGATAACAAGCATTCACTTGGAAAGGGTTACAAAGTGGATATGTGTACTATATTCACAGGACAATACTGGCATCTCTTGCTATCATGTTAGGTCACAATATCAAAGCTTAACTCAACGCGCAGACTGCACTCCAAACAGATAGCGAACCAGGGAAACAGACAATGCCTTCACTTGATCACACATTCAGACTTGACGAACAAGGCAAAAACCAAGTCGTTTTTTCACACGACTACAGACGATACATCCCGCCTCAAAACTACGAGGACAGACTTAACTGGATCCGCCATTCTTTTGATTCGTTCATTTCTGTGATCGAAGAGAAGCGTTCTGTGATACGTGAGTTTCGTAATAAAGATTAGCTCCAGCACTCGACATCTAGTAAACTAGGACCAGTATCCGGGCGAACAGATCGGGTTCACTTTTCCGTCGTTATTCAGGTCGGAAGCTATATTCATGTCTATGATTGAGACCAAGTCACAACGACCGCGTTCAGCTAACGAGACAAAATCTGTCTATATCGCTACTTTTGGCTGCCAGATGAACAAGGCCGATTCGGAAAATATGCTGGGTCTCCTTCAAGAGATTGGCTACGACGAGACAGCAGACATAAAAGATGCGGACCTGATGATTCTGAATACCTGCGCTATCCGAGAGAACGCAGAAGACAAGGTCTACAGCTATCTTGGCGCCTGGAACAAGTTCAAGAAAAAACGACCAGGTGCGAAGATCGCAGTTGGCGGCTGTGTTGCGCAGGACGAGGGCGAAAAGCTCATCAAGCGTCTTCCTTACGTCGATATTGTCTTCGGCACGCACAATCTGTTTCGATTACCTGAGCTGGTTGAATTGGCTGAGCGAACAGGTGGGCATGTAGTGGAGGTTTTTCAGGAGCTGCCTAAAGATCTACCCGAATTGCCGGTTATACGCCAGAGCGATTTCAGCGCCTGGGTGTCGGTAATCTATGGCTGTGATTACAACTGCACCTACTGCATCGTTCCTTACGTTCGCGGTCGTGAAAGGAGCAGAACTCCTCAAGAGCTGCTGAAAGAGATAAATGAGCTTGCCGACCATGGCTTCAAGGAAGTCACGCTATTGGGACAGAACGTCACCGCCTACGGTCACGATCTGGATCCGCCGAAGCACCTGGGAGACCTTATCGAGATGGTAGGCAAACTCGATCCGATTAAACGGATCCGATTTCTCACCGGTCATCCGCGCGACCTCAATCCAGAGATCATAGATTCAGTACGACGAACTCCAACAGCTTGCGAATACTTTCACATTCCCATCCAAGCCGGCGATGATCGCACCCTGCGGCGCATGGCCAGGGGCTACACCGTTGATTTCTATCGCAAGAAAATTGATCAAATTCGATCACGCATCCCCGATGCATCGATCACCTCAGATCTGATCGTCGGTTTTCCTGGAGAAACAGAAGACGAGTTCCTCAACACCGTCAGGCTTGTGGAGGAGCTTTGTTTTGACAGCTGCAATACGGCAGCGTACTCTCCCAGACCGCACACCCCTTCAGCAAGCTGGCCGGATCAAATTCCAGAGGACGTCAAGTATGAACGGCTTAGGCTTCTCAATACAATCGTCAGCGAAGTATGCCATCGACGCAACAAGCGATATCTAGGTCAGACAGTGGAGCTGCTCGTCGAAGGCATAAGCCAGCGTAACGACCAGCGCCTCATGGGGCGCACCAGAACCAACAAAGTCGTCCACTTCGAAGGCGATCTAGCGCTCAAAGGACAACTTGTCGATGTCCGCATCGAAGCGGCTAACCCCTGGGCACTCAGAGGTAGTCTCGTAAACGGTTAACTAGTGCGAGCTGGAAATAACCAGATCCGCTTTTGATACCAATCCTGCCACCAGGTTTCCGGAGCTTGCGTTCGCGCGGCAAATTGATGTCGCCCTAGAGCCTTTTCGAGACAGAGGTAGAGACAAGCTCTTCGCCAATCTTTCCAAAGGTATGAAACGTTCTTTTTGCCGAATCGACCAGAACGGCCCGCTCCTCTTCACCAAGCGAAAGCTCGTTCATCGCTTGCTTGAAAGCGTTCCAGCGCTCGCGCTGCGCCACGCCGTATCGATCAAAATAGCCTGCCCCTC
>CAZISK010000846.1:0-3944 GCA_964541355.1 uncultured Candidatus Obscuribacterales bacterium | reverse complement strand
AACTCAGCGAAGAACCATTCCACCCTGCTTGCGCAGAGATAAGCGAGCGGTGGAGGAGTTCTTCAGTCCTGAATTTTTCTGTTACTTACACGATTGGAGTCAGGGGAAATCCATTTCTCAACCTAGGCAAGGCTTATGGTTATATTCAAGGCTTAAAACCGTTTAAACACATCAATCGGATCAAAAGCCAGCAGTTTTAATCCGAACTTACAAGATATAAATCAATATCAGGTATCAACCTTGTGAAGCTCCGCTTCTAGACTCTTGATTAACTAAACACAATATACAGAGACAGTTTTCAGCTTGTTTTGAAACATAGCTGAGAGATAGGTTGTGACGCACTCTTGTTTTCATTTTTGTCGAGTAAGCCCACCACCAAGATCAAAACTACGCACGCTTCCACCAAACTGCTCTGTGCCTTGTCGGCACCGGGTGGATTTTGCTCGACGTCGATTTGAACCTCAGGCCGCTCCAAGACCATGGAGATCTTATGCGCAGATATCATCACGAGATGCGCAGGACACGGCTGCTCTACTTGATCGCCATCCTCCTGCTCTTGCGTCTTCTGATTCATACGCTCCACTCGGGCCGACATGAAACACCCGCGCCCCAGTCGCCACCTCAGGCGGTGCCGACCAAGACGGTCCAGCCCGACGACCGTTAAGGCGTTGTTCAGCCTGTTCTACTCGGACGAGCAGAGTTTGCTCATGCGAGAACGCTCCGTTCACTTAACCAAGCCGAACCAGCGGTCATGAAACCGCCGGATTCTGCCAACCCAAGGGGTAAACATGAAGATTCAGACCAAGTACGTCATCGGCATCCTCGTCGCTGTCGCGATTGCCGCCATCGCCGTCAACCTGATTTTCTTCGACAAGGGACCGCAGCCTGCCAAGCCGGCCGCCGCCGCCAACGCCCAGGTCACCGTCGTCACCGACGCGACTTTCATCAAGGAGGTGCTGGAGGCCGACCAACCTGTGGTAATCGACTTCCACGCCGACTGGTGCGGGCCGTGCCAGCAGTACAAGCCGGTCTTCAACAAGGTGTCCGGCGACTACACCGGCAAGGTCAAGTTCGTCTCGATCAACGTGGACGAGAACCCGGAAGTGGCCGACCTGTTCCGGATCAACTCCGTGCCCGCCACCATCTTCCTGCGACCTGACGCCAACGGGACAATCTCCGCCGGCGGAGCCAAGGGTGGTCTGTCCGAGGCCCAGCTCAAGCAGGTCATCGACAAGTGCCTCGATCCGGCGACCAAGCTCGTCCCGCTTTTCGACAAGAAGAAGCCCGGCGCCCAGCCGAACAAGGGCACACAGCCGAACAAGGACGCCCAGCCCAACAAGGACGCCCAGCCAAGCAAGGACGCCCAGCCCAACAAGGACGCCCAGCCGAACAAGGACGCCCAGCCCAACAAGGATGCTCAGCCGAACAAGGATGCCCAGCCCAACAAGGACGCCCAGCCGAAGAAGAACTGAGCAAGGTCAGTCGCAGGGCTCGCTATAGGCTCGCTATGAGCTTGTAGCAAGCCCTGATGTGCCTGGGGACACCACCCTTGAACAGTATCCCTCACAGAGAGGCAATTAGCGGTCGCCACGACGCTGCAAGAAGTCGATCCCTGTCGCGAGGCGGTCCGCCGCCGGGTGCGCTACAGCAAAAAGACCTCCAGCACGGTCACCGCTTTTGGCACGGAAACCCTTTCGGGCATCGCCCACTCGAAAGGGTTTTTCCTCATTTTTTCTATTATCTTCTCTAGTATCAAAAATGGAAAGGAAAACGGTGCGGGGTGCCCATCCAGGGCACCCCGCGAGCCCGCGTTTCAGGTAGTGGCGCCGCAACGCCACCACGGGGGAATCACTGGGGCAGCGAGCGGAAGCGGTGGTTGCCGCTCATGGCCGCGCCCAACCCGGCAAACGCCGCGAAGATGAACCCACACACCACCAACGTCGCCAGCAACTCCAGCGGGAAGCGGATCACCTTCATCATCAAGCTCTTCATGGTCAGTCCTCTTAGGGAAACTCGGTTCGGAACAAGGATTCAAGTCGGTTGATTCAAGCGCTCACTCGCGCCTACATGCCTGTCTGGTCTGTCTTTCTCTCCTTGTGAACGCCGGGGCGCGGGATCAACGCCGTGTCGGTGAAAACGACGAGCAACGCGGTTGGAGATTCCTGGTCCCAATCACTTGGTCGGACGAGCGGTAGCTCATTGTCAGATCTCCTCAGACTTGCTCCGTTGCAGCAACAGGCGTAGAGCCAGACTAGTACAAAACGCGCTGATAGCACGCTTTGTATGTTGTTCGCTCTAAAGTCGCTTGGTTCTGGAGCTGTTGTGGTATTACACGGAATCGGATGTTGCTGTATGCACTCAGCCTAAAGAAATCTCATAACAACATCAACTATGTGCTCAAAACACATTGATACACCAAGCGCCAGCGCCCATAAGGGTTTTCAGACATTCACCTCTTATCAGATCAAGAAGAGGAAAGTGCATTATTAGAAAGCGCACACATAGCACAATATGTTGTTTGGATATTTAAACGCTGATGAACTGTGCGTTTACACAGTCTATCCTGTTCTGTTTCACAGCTTCTCTGTGTAATTTTCGGTATTAGATATGGTGCCGTTTTTCATTGCAACAGCTTCACGCGGCTCGCACACTCTCCATCGACCTGTGTGGTCCCTGATAAGTAAAGCGGTCTTTTTCGACGCCGAGCAAGTAGTAAATCATCCTACTTTGCCTTCACGGAATGTTTACCGAGCTGATACTTCTTCTCGAGGCGTTCGATGCTAGCTTCAATAGCCCTCTTCTCTTCCGCTCCGATGTCGTTCATATGTTCTCGCAAGAACGGCAGATGCAGTATATCGACGATTCCCTTGTAGCTGTCTTTGCCGTATTTTTCGTCATGTACGCGCTCTTCGACTTCCGCCTCTTTCTCCATGTATTTTGCCACTTCCACCAGGACCATACCTTTGACCTGGTGCTGGTTACGTTCACTCAGCATCTGAGCGGCGATCTTCAAATCCCAGACCGCCATCTCGACTGGAGGCCGACCAGCGAAGTCGAGACCGCCCCGTTTTGCTACCGCTTCAGCTCTGTCAGAGGCTAGTTTGCGAGCGTCATCGAACTTGCCTCGATAGACGAGCACGTCCAGCAGATCGAAGAAAGATCGCAAGTCACGCTGCTGCTCCTGGTAGGTGCCAAGCCCTTTCTTGGAGGCTTCTTTGTACTCGTTGCGAGCTCGCTCTTCCTGCGCATCGAGCTCCTTTTTGAAAACATCGTTGACGTCCTTGATATGACGCTCGCGGATTTCAGAGCGAATGCCCTCCGCTTTTGGCCAATCCTGCACGTCATAGCTCTCCTGGAACTGCCTCGATCGCAAATTGGTCAGCGTGGCAAATGCACGTTTGACGCTGGAATTGGTTTCGCCACCTGCGAGAGTGCGTTCGATATCGAGGAGCCTCTTAGCTTGCGTCTCGGCAGCGGTATAGTCTTTGTTCTCGAAGAAGTTAACACGCATCTGGGCGTCCAGCACCTTGGTTAAGAGCCTGTATTGAACCATCAATTCCGGTGTTATCTCTTTCGCATTTTCACCGCCGGCTAGTTTTACGGCGCTCTCCGCCTCCTTGAGCGCTTCCGGGAAATTGCGCATACTCAATGCTTCTTGCGCGCGGAATCGAGTCAGTTGAAGCTCAGCTTTACGTCGAACCTCCCTGTCCTGCGGTGTGAGCTTGGCATCATCTCCGAATTTCGCAGCATCCTGCAGCAGTTTCAACCGGCGATCGCCGCTCTTGAGCTCAGGCATTCCAGGCGCCATCAGCGTATCAAGCGCCTGCGCCAGTTCCGCGGCATCGCCCTTCTTCACGGCTGTACCGAAAACAGCGATGGCTTGATCGAGGGAAAGCGGCAGACCAGCCCTGATTTTGGCCTGAATATCGACAGCCGGCCCACTG
>CAZISK010000845.1:0-3948 GCA_964541355.1 uncultured Candidatus Obscuribacterales bacterium | reverse complement strand
ATTGAACTCTGCAAGATAATCATTTTTTATTCGGGTCGTATGTGGCTGCCGAGTTGATCGAGTTAACCACATCGGCATACCCCACCCATGATTTTTCAACTGAGGTAAGGCTTGTCCCGTACTGACTTCCAGCTTGCTGAAAGTGATCGTTGATCTGCTTTAACGCCGGGACCTTGCTTAGCATCTCCTGTGCCTCTACGTGGCCATGGTCGGCAGCTTGTCGCAACCAGCGCACGGCTTCTGAGTGATTGATCGGCAGGTGATTGCCTTCGTAGTATAGCCTCCCTAAAGTTGCCTGCGCTTCAGTAACGCCGTGCTGCGCAGCTTTGAGCAGCCATTCGTCCGGTCTTTGCGATTTGTCCTTGAGCTTGTGTCCGTGATGCAGCACGAGGTGACCCATGCGCGACTCCGCCTCTGGAAGTCCCTTGGACGCGGCCTTCTGGTAACAGTCGAAGGCTTTCTCCAGGTCTTGCTCGACGCCGAGTCCGCGTTCGTAAAGGAGACCCATCACTGTTAGTGACTTGGCATGCTCCTTCTTTGCAAGTTCCCTGAGTTTGGTGTGCGCTTCTTTGTAGCGCCTGCGTTTCAATGATCGGCAGGCGGATTGAAACTTGCGCTCGTGTTCTTCCGTCGCTTGCATCGCCGACACTGCAAGTGGTGCCATGTACTGTCCAGCTTCCATTCCGAACAGCAGCAAGAACAGTGCCCAAAGCCGTCTCTGTTTGCTGAGCTCAGTCCGGCCCGCTGATAGTGAAAGTGAGAAATATCGCCCATATCTCATTGTGGGAATCCTGTCGCAAACCAACATAAAATATTATACTATCCGACATCAGACCAAGCTTATCGATATCAAAAACGTCTGGGGGTAAGCCGGGCAGGCACTGAATATGGTGCAAAGGTCTGATATTGCCGATGGAAAGATGTTAGTTCTAAAAGAACATGCGCTTCCAGGACCTGCAACATGTCCAGTTGTCATCGCACAATTTGGAGTTGATGCAGCGATCGTTGGTGCTGCTAGTTTGGGCGTGTCACGCACAATCGATGCTGTTCTCGCACGCTAAGATCGTTTTGCTGCCGCTATTGCGTACGTTTATCTCGGCGAGTAAGTGGATTCAACAAGTCGCTACCCTTCAAATAGTCGGCGATTGTCCTGGCAAAAGTTTCTCCACCCTTTTGGCTCAGATGTATTGAATCCAGAAAGTCCTCGGTCTTGAAGAGCTTGCCATTGTCGAGACTGGTGAACGAAAAGTCTTCGGACGACGAGAGTGTCGTCAGCTTCTTGCACAACTCAGCGGACATGCCACGATACTGTTTTTGCGTCGAACCACTTGCCACCGGCATTAATACTACGAGGCAATTGATTTCTTTCATTTTTAAGAATTCAATTGTCTTTTGTAAGAACCGTATTTGGTGCTCGGTCGAGGCTCGATCAACTCGGAGATCTCGGGGGATGAGCTGCCTTTCTTGATATACTTGCATGTCGTTGGGGAGGAAAACGAACTGCGAGCGCTTGACTGACAGGCGCGGTTTTGCAATCCGACTTTTGAGGTTTTCAACCATCCTATCGACGAAGGATGGATATGCCAGCGCAGCCGTCTCTTCCAGGTTCGTCACCGTCGAGAAGTAGCGATAATAGTCTGATTCTCCGGGGTATGACAGCCCATTGGTCAGAAATACACGGGGTGAAACCGTCAGGATGACCAGTCGAGGTCTCTTTCGGCTGCTTTGAGAACGGTCGATCAATGCTCTGAGAATGGCGTAGTAGTCTGATATCAGGCAGCCCGGCTGCGCCGAGACGAAGACGAAAGCCGGATTTGCGCTCGCCAGGGCAGCTTCGAGTTGATAGCTTCTGTGGTCCAGCACGAAATCCAGGGTTCGCCCGGCTTGTTTGGCATCGGCTGCGCGCAGCCCGCCCAGCTGGGAGTCACCCAGGATCACGATCTGGCAATTGCGACCTTCAGCCAACCAGTCTTTGAGAATCCAGGCGCCGTAAGAGTCGTCGTTGAGTGGCGCGTTTTTCTGAATGAAAAGAAGCGTCGATAAAATTGCCAAAAGGAAGACCACGATTGCGATGACGTGACCGTTGAGAGTAATAATGCGCGTGTCGAGTCGTGGCATGGCAAAATCATCCTTCAAAATCGGGCGAAATGACCAGGTCAGTTCGTTTAGAATTATGCGGTTCGTGATTGATGAGGGAAGCGTTATGCGCGTGTCCGTGCCTGTTCGACTGTTAACGGTAGCTTTGGTACTAGCATCCATCTCTTCTGCCATCGGGGCATCCGCCGATGCGCACCAGGGAAAATCGCCGCTTGTAATCGCCCACAGAGGTGGGAGCAAATGGGCACCAGAGAACACAATGGCCGCATTTGCCAAGAGTCTGAAAGCCGGTGCCGACGGAGTGGAGCTGGACATCCACAGATGCAAGACCGGTGAGCTTGTTGTCATCCACGACGAAACCCTGGAAAGAACAACCGACGGCTCAGGTTATGTTAAGGACAAAACCTGGGATGAGCTCAAGAAGGTTAGCGCCGGCAAGTGGTTCGGAGTCGACTTCGAAAATGAACGCTTGCCCCTTTTGACTGACGTCCTCAAACTTGCGGATGGCAAGATGATCGTCAACATCGAAATAAAGAATGCGCCAATTGAATATCCAGGGATTGAAAACGATCTTGCCAGGCTTTTGAAAGATTATAAGTACCCGGACAAAATCCTGATCAGCTCCTTCGATCATGAGCTTATCAGACGCGTACACGATAAGCTGCCCAGCATCCAGGTGGCTTTCCTTGACGCCGGGATCGTTGCCGACGTTGGCGAATACGCTTCAAAAATTGGGGCAAAAGCCTGGAATGCAGGACATTCCGAGCTTCGCGCCGATGCTGTATCGCGAGCCCACAAGTCCGGTTTGGCGGTCAATGTCTGGACCGTCAACGGCAATCAGAAATGGGATCAGGCGATGGAAATGCAGGTAGACGGCATCGTGACCGACGATCCGGCTGGTTTGATCGGCTACCTTAAGGGAAAAAACGTTAAAACATCGGCAGATTGATATCTTGTCAGTCGATTGACTCTGCCAATTTGAGGCATATAGAGGTGTGGAGTTACTTTTCACACTACGGAAAAGCGTGAAAGCGATCACCTCTGAGGAATTGATTCGAAACTATGGCTAAGATCTTGCTAGTGGAAGATGATGACAGTCTTGCCTTCTTGTTGAAGATGCAGCTAGAGCAGTCCCGTCACCTTGTCGATGTGGCAAGAAAGGGTTTGGATGCACTCTCTCAGCTCAGATGCAATACATCATACGAGCTGGTAATTCTGGATTGGATGTTGCCGGATGTAGCCGGTGTAGAGGTGTGCAAGCAGTATCGCTCTTCGGGAGGGAAGACGCCGGTGCTGATGCTCACGGCGAAAGGTACGGTCGAGGACAAAGCCACCGGATTGAATGCCGGCGCTGATGATTATCTGGTCAAGCCCTTCCACCCGACTGAGCTTGATGCTCGTGTCAGTGCGCTGCTCAGGCGTCCGACCACCTATGCCGGCAAAACTCTCAACGTTCGCGATATCGAGCTTGACACTGCCAGTGGTACTGTTACCAGAGCCGGCGTCGAGGTCGAATTGACAGCAAAAGAGTTCAGCTTGCTCGAACTCCTGATGCGCTATCCCAATCAGAGTTTTTCTCTGGAAGCGATTCTCGATCGCGTTTGGGACAGTGACTCGGCTGCGTCAATTGACACGGTGCGCACCCATATGAAAACGCTGCGAAAGAAAATCGGTGATAACAACGAAACGGACGGAATCATTCGAACTAAGCGTGGTCAGGGTTATCGGATAGTCGATCACTAAATACAATCTCTGTTGAGGGCCACCGACAAAGCACTGCGAAATTGACAGACCAAAAGCCTGTTGCAGCTGAAGCGAAAACGCCACCGAAACGCGGCTTCAAGCTTGATA
>CAZISK010000844.1:0-3955 GCA_964541355.1 uncultured Candidatus Obscuribacterales bacterium | reverse complement strand
GCTGCCTGGTCCTGGGAACTTGTACGCTTCAACGTCTTTTCCTTTTAGTTCTCCTATCACTTCGATTTGCGAACGGTTGCCGGTGGCCCAGTAAGCGACGCGGAGCAGACCATTGCGATCTTTGGTGGCAAGATACTCGAGAATCCATCGAACTTGAGGCTCAACGACGTTGGGTAAAAACTCCGGAGTTGCTCCGAGGAACCAGTTGAGCAAACCTTTCCATTTCTTTTTGTACTCGTATTCATCGCTCATGCTACCCGAACCATCAAGGTAAATCGCCATATCGAGCCCCTCGACGGTAGGATCGTGGAGCAAGGTAGCGCGAACTTCACCATGTTCGCAGTGAATATCGGAAAAGGGCTCTACCGGTCTTTCGTGAACTTTAGTCATATGCACCACCTTAAAATAAACGAACACAATGCAGCACGGATACCTGTTATTCAAAGTCTTCCATCCAGTCAGGCTTAGCTTCGGACGGCTTAGACTTCTGAGACTTTTGTTGCTTCTCCTCCTTGTTATTCGAGTCGTCTTGTCCAAAATCATTCATCCAATTTGGTCGCGGCTTATTGGCCGAGCGCTGGGTCGAAGCCTTTTGAGCTGATTCGGCCGCGCTGGTAAGATTTGTCAGTCTGGTCTCCGCGCTGTTCGACGTCTGAGCCCTGTGGGACGAGATGAAGTCTTGCATCCATTCTGAGCGACGGGCCTTTCGGCTCGGCTGATGCTCATCGAGGGTATTATCCGGAATGTTGATGGGGCGTGGCGGCGGTGGAGCAGTCTTTCTGGACGCGTTGCCGCGAGCTTCGACGGAAGAAGTTCGAACCCTGCTCTGAAGCGCCTTCGCCCGTGGTGGCGGATAGCCGGGCAATCTTTCCAGCGCATTGCGGGCCAGGCTGATGAATTCATCTACTGTTGCCTCAGGCGGCAAAGTGAACTTGTCTTTGATAATCTTTCCAATTGCATTTGTCACTGCAGTTGGTAACGGCTTTGAGAGCACATCGGGCAAGATATTGGGCAATCCTCCGGCTGCACCAGGTTGGCGCATTGCGACCTCGCCTTTAATGACATAACCGCGCGCTTCCAAATCCTTTTCAAATGAGAACCTGTTTACAACAGGGAGAACCATATCTTTCAATGGATGATTAACCTTCTCTTTCTCAATGTCGTCTTTTAAGGCTGACAACATGTCGAAGATCAGGTTGGAAACCAGATATTCATTCCAGGGATCGCCAAGACCGATATCTCCTGGCATGAGCGGATAAGCCATCACCAGCCCTTTACCGCGCATTATCTCTTCTTCGCGATCACCAGGAAGCAGGAAGTTGAAGCAGCGCTGTGTGACGCCGCCAGCTTCAGTTTGATAGTGAAAAGAATACTGGCTGGAGTTAACGATACCGGCCAGCAGATCGATGCGGTTGACCGTCAGTTGACCCTGTACTCCTTTGAGGCATTCATCCGACGTCGCCGGAAACGGACCATAAAGCGTTCCGTATAAGTAGACAGGATCATTTAAACCAGGAGTCTCTGGCGGTTGTTCCAGCGCTTCCAGGTTGAACAGATAAATCTCAGCGCCATCGATGGATCGACTGGCAGCAGAACCGATGACCTCATTGAAGGCGAGGTCTTGTTGGACTACCTCAGGCAAATCTGATAACTCGTCGCCGGCGAGTGCCCGCAAAAAGCCTGCAGCGTCTATGGTTACGAGCCATTCCCTCTCGACTACGTGCCTGCCACCCAGGAAAAAGCTGTCAATAGCGTGATATGGCTCAAGTGTACTGATTATACTGGCGTCGGACCACTCGTCGTTGGACCGAGTCACAAAGTATCTTGGCAATGGACGTGAAGCCATCTATTTGATTGAGCCCGTAAGAACCTACTGCAATCGTAAATCAGCAGAAAGGAAGTATACGAGATCTAAATCTTCTTCTTATTAACGGGCAAGGGCAACTTTGAAACTGGAATGAACGAGCTTTCCTTTGATTTCCGTGGAGTTGAAGAACTGCTTTCCGTTCCTGGAAAATCAGAACAAATTCGGTAGACTCCTTTGAAGGAAAAGGGGACATCGTCAACAGCTGAGTTCAGATTCGACCGGAATTTGGCGAACTACGACAGATGATGCTCAGTCTTTGGAAGCGCTGACGACTTTGCCTGTTCTACGACGTGGGCGCGTCTTCTCTTCCGGCGCCTCGTGGCGCTTGCCGTCAGCGCTGCCGGCTCACGAGCCGGCGCTACCGTGAATGCGATCAATACGCAGACATAGACGCACGTCATGCTTACCGCGCACCACAGGAAAAACGATAAACCAGAATCATTCATATTAGACCTCCTCAGTCGAGACCCTACACTTTATAAAACGATATTCTGAATCAAAAAGTTCAATTCCTGATCGCGATTAATTAAGCCGAAAACCCTGTCTCAACAAGAGTTTCAACACACTCGCGCTCATCCGTCTATTGACACTTTGTGGACATTCGCCACAAGTTGATCGCTTGAAAGGCTGGTCCAAAGTCAATTCCCTATCGTTCGACTGTCGACTTCAGTGATACCGAGGTCGGTCAATAGTACATCATTCCTTTGATGAACTTGTAGCATCGCGGAAACACCTGAGCCAGCTGTCCATCTCCGCGGTCGATACCAGCAGCGGTACCGTGGCAGATCGCGAACAACTCCGCGAAAAGCTCGCAAGGTCCTCTATCTCCTTCCTGGCAATAATAATGCCATTCCGTTCGCTGCGAATTAGTCAGATGTCCTGCATCCTCGGTATAGAGCTTCATGAACTCGCCGCCCGAGATATCATGTTTGATATGGTCATAGGCATGACCAAGTTCGTGCAAGGTGGTGAATCCAGCTTGTGTATTAAGTTGCGGCGGGCTGTTGTTCCACGAAGCCCGCTCGGCGATGTAGAGAGTTTTTGTTGCCGGTACGAACATACCGGGGCAGTTGTCGTAACCGCCGCCGTGAATGTATCCGCTCGGCTTGTCTGTGGCTAGCTCAGGACATGCATCTATGATTGTTCTGGCGATCAGGATCTTGCATCCACCCTCGCGAAGATCGCTCTTCACTTTCGGTGGCACGGCTGCCAGAGCGGCTAACACGATCGCGTAGATTTTGTCCGTATCACCTGTACGCTTATGAATATTCAGAAGATTCTTGTCGGACGCTTCGCCAAAAGCACCACCGGTTTTCGATGTTTCTCCTCCACTCGCTTTGTCCTGAGTCGTGCCCGCCGGAGGTGTCTGTCCCAGAGCCCGATAGCAGTATGCGGCCACAGAAGGTGGAGGATTCAGCGTGAGCGCGGTTTTGTATTGGGTACGAGCGTCGCTTGTCTTGCCGGTTTGCGAAAGGCATAGCGCTAGATAGTAGTGCGCAAGCGCGTTATTCTTTGCCGTTCCGTTGATCGCTCTATTGAAGATCTCAGCCGCCTCGGCGTATTTTTTCTGAGTAAACAACGCATGCGCACTCTTCAGATCCGAGGGGGCATTCTGAGCGTGCGCGAGCGTTGGCGAGAGGACGAGGATTAGCGCTAATCCGTATCCGGTGAGCTTTTGCTGCATCATCTTTCTTTTTTTCATCGTTTTGTCGTTGTTTCAATTGAAACCTATAACCGCCTTACCTGTCATATTAACAACAAAATCTGCCTAGGCCGATTATCCATACCGAGGACTCTAGACCGCCGATTGCTCTCCACCCGAAAGCGCCCGTTTGAGGATGTATGCGCCGATTCGGACATATGCGAGCAGCATGAGCCCTGTGTAGGCGATTCCATCCATATACCAGCGGTTTCCGCGATAGTGTTTGCGCCAAAATCGATACAATCCGCGATGTGAAGAGAGGATCATTCTGACCTTCACCTGTTTGATCGACTGACCGTAATGGTGCACGACCTTTGCTTCAGGGTCGAACCAGATCTGCCAACCATACTGTTTTACGCGAAAACACCAGTCAACCTCGTCAAAAA
>CAZISK010000843.1:0-3956 GCA_964541355.1 uncultured Candidatus Obscuribacterales bacterium | reverse complement strand
ATCAGGCAATAAGTGATGCTGACCTTGTGATCGCTAAAGATCGTGAAGCAGCTTACCGTGCGTATAACTTTCGAGGCCACGCCAACCTACTCAAAGGTGATCTGAAGAGCGCATTGTCTGATTATGGCGAATCGATCCAACTTAATCCAGCCAGTTCCAATGAATCTCATTGGTTTCGCGTAGCAGCGTATTGCCGATTCAAGCAATATGATGCAGCCCTGGCAGAACTGGAAAAAATGCGGAAAATGAGTGTTGCTGAAGTTTCGTGGTTTGTTACGCGTGGCCTGATTTTGGAAAAACGTGGTTCGAAGTCGGAAGCTAGGTCGCAATTTGAAAGCGCGATTTCGGCGTTTGAACAGCGGTTGAAACACAGTCCTGAGCCAAACCAGTTTGCATTTGGTGAGCAGCACCATCTGCTCGCTTCATTTGCTGCGATGAAGATCGGCGATCAGAAGAGATCGGAGACCCTTTTTAAGGGTATGCGCTACGGATGGTTTTCCAAGAAGGACCTGGTAGAACAGTTGAGTTTGCAATACTCTAAACTTGATCTTGACTGGTGAATAATCAGTTCGGCGTACTTTTCAAACTTCGAATGTTTTTCAGATCATTCTCGATGAGTTGGCGGTAGCTCTTGTCACCATCTTTCTGAGAATCAAAGGACTCAAGCGCCTTTTCGAAATAGAACTCAGCCATGTCGTACTGTCCTTCCTTTAATGCTTGTCTGCCTTTAGCATGAAGGTTGGACGCTCTGGTGTCCATCAATCGATGGGCGTCGTCGGCTTGCAGCTCTGTAAGCGTCTGTTCAACAGGGACGTTTTCAAGTTGGGGTTGCTTCTCTAACTTAGCACCCTCGGGTACTGGCTTGTCGGGAATACTGATGATTCGAACTACATTGCCGTTGCTGTCCGGTTTAACTTCAGTGAATTTTTTTCCGTCCGGAGTTGTGTTCGTTACCGTGGTTACTTTTGCCCGCACCACTTTAGTCACCTTAGGGCGTTGATTGACCGGAGCGGTTACATTCGGGGTTAAATCCGGCATCCTCACCATCATTCCACCAGGCAAAGCCACTCTTGGCGCATCCTCTACTTTGTTGACCTTCGGCTGGACTTCAAAGAGCTTGATACTGCTGGTGGTATCTTTTGACTGCTTCTTGCAGCTCTCGACCTTCTGCGCCTGTGCTGGTAGTGCAACGAGGAATGCAATCAACCCGGTCGCGACCTTCACTACAAGCTTGCATTGATTTCTTAGTTTTCGGAGTGCTCGTGGACAATCATCGGTCATAATCGAGCCATCTTCTCGTCTAAAGAATATAGCGCACTGACTGGTACCATTTTCAGCCAGGAATGATTCCGCTTCGGATCTGGACATGTCCGACAAGTTGAAAACGTTCTTTCCACATCCCGCGCAGGCTCGCTTGCGATCGTCGCCACTCATCGAGTCCCATGACATAGAGCATGGAGATGCCAGATAGACATTGTCCAATAACGCTGTCGAAACTTTTTTCCGTTTCATACCAATACCAAGAAAACCACCAACATTTCAACGTTAAACCAGCAGCCCACAAAAACACACCGGATTAACCCGAGTTTGAAGTGGCTGATTTCCAGCGTATCAGTTCCATATGTTAAAAGGAGTCAGGTCGTCGTCTAAAAGGTCGCTCCCATTTGTTGAAACGCAACTGGTACTTAATCCAGGTCTTCTGACTTTGCATCCGCTCAAGGTCGTCCTCTAACAATCGACGGTAGCCTGGATCTGCGTTCTCCTGTGAATCAAATACCTCGAGTGCTTTTTGAAACAACTGTTCAGCACGCTCGTATTCGCCATTCTTCACTGCCAGCCTGCCCTTTTCATGGAGTTGCTGGGCACGTCTATCCATCGGTGACCTCCGTTCGCCACCAGCCGGATCATCTGGAGATGGTCGGCTTTGCGGAGTTTTTCCATTCGAGCCTCTGCCGCTTACTTTCCAGTCGCGGGAACGGTCAGCTTCCTTTGGTTCACCGGTAACCGAGTTATCGGTTTTCGAATTGGCACCAGGCGATTCCACAACAGGCCATGGATTGTCGTCAAAGTTACCGGTAGGTTGTGCTTTTGCAGATGGAGTTGTTGTAGTTTTGGATTGCGGCCAACTACCGGACCGCTGGTGGGTCGACCAATCTTCGCACTCATCGGTGGCCCAACCTGTCGGCATGCCGCCATGTCTCGAAACCTTACGTGTCGCGGTCTCTGCAGCTTTGTCTTTCCCCACCGCACCGCGTTTTCCGGGACGCAGCAGAAGACTTTGTTGATAAGGTCCTGGATCTACCAAATTGAGGAAGGTAGAAGGAGTTACGTTAGGAGTCGATTTGGAGTGGACCTGACCATCTGAACCGAGCCACCATTCTTTATCGGTCGACCAACCGCAGTACTCATCGCCGCTCCATGCTCCCGGCATGCCGCCGCCATGTCCTGAATAGCCATTGCTAACGGGCATCGGTCGTGCCGGTGTCCTCGCTGTCTCTGCCGCTTTGTCTTGACCGAAGACCGCCGGCACAGACAAGATAAATGCGATGAGCCCGGCTGCCACCCTGGCGATTACTTTGCACTGGTCGCGTAGTTTTCGCAAAGCTCTGGGGCAATCATCCGTCATGATTGACCCATCTTTGCGGCGATAGAATTTCGTGCATTGCGAAGCGCCATACTCGGCTAAAAATGCCTCCGCTTCAGCACGCGTCATTGCAGATATATTGAATACGTTCTTATTGCAGCCCGAGCAAGCCCGAACTTTGTCATCTCCAGACATCGAATCCCAGGAGATTGAGCACGGTGCTGCGAGATAAAAATTGTCCAGTCTGCTCGTCGAATTCTTCTTGTGTTTCATAGATAACAACCACGCGTCACCGACATGACAAACAATACGTCAGTCAAAATTGAAAAAACACCGGATTTCCCCGTGAGTGCCGGATCTAGACATGAAATGCAAGACCTGACTATGTGACACCAGGATCGTTCTAACCCAGGTCAAAGTTTGTTGCGGTGGAGTTTGGCCTTTGCGGTCAGATTGGAATCGACAGGTGGTGCGGAGGTAGCCGTTGGTTCCGACCGCGGCTGATCGTCTGCGATTTCTCGGGCGCTGACACTACCTGAATCCGTTGGGGCCGATGCCGAGTCAACCGGTTGCTTGATCGGCTGCGAATTTGCTCTCAGGTTCGCGTTCTTGTCCAGCCAGTTTTTCAGCACGTAAGAAACTTCATTGTTGACCGGTTGGTGCTCTACCAGAAGGTGACCTCGATTCGGTAGAATGACCAGCTCTGTTTTTTTCGAGCCCATTCTCGAAACCATGTGAGAAAGCGTTCTCGTTTTTTGAATCTTGTCTTTCTTTCCAGCCACAATGAGAATCGGCATAGATTCCGGAATCTGACTTATTTGCTGGACTGTACGCCGATTGGTAACCGCTGCTTTGATCAGATCTTCAGGGCTCATCGCGGTGCATGTTTCCGGAACGGCAAGACATTTGTCAGTCAATTGTCTGTCTTCCGATAGTATCGGCCTCAGATAAGGTTTGAGATTCAAAGGACGTTTTGGATGAGCAAGACCTTGTACAAAAGTTATTGGCCATAATGTTCTTGGGTGTATATCAACCTTGTAGGAGATGCTGAATAATATCGCGCCGTCCATTAACTCAGGGTCAGTGGACGCTTCCCACAAAGCGTAATTGGCTCCGATACTTTCACCCAAGCAAAATATGGGTATCCCCTCGTAGCGCCCGCGCAAGCGTTTGAGTATTTCGGTGAGATCGGTTTTGCTCTGGCTGAAGTGAATGGCACGGTCCGTGCCGAACTTGCCGTTGTCACTTTTCCAGTCTCCGAATCCTCTCAAATCTGCCGCAAAAACCAGATATCCACTTTCGGTAAGATGTCGAGCGAATGAATCGAACGCAGTACCGCTGAAGATCAAACCATGAATGGCAACGATGATCG
>CAZISK010000842.1:0-3961 GCA_964541355.1 uncultured Candidatus Obscuribacterales bacterium | reverse complement strand
CTCACATTCGAGCCGAATCTCAGACGAGTCTCAGGCAGGACCTCGGACGGTCTTACCTTGCGGCACTATGTTACAGCGCCGACCAGGCTTCCGTTGTGGCCTGTTGATTCTCGACCAGCTTCCGTGCCAGTGCGGACACGCGCTTGAAGTTCGGGTGTGTGTTCTCGTCCTTGAAGGTCTGGAAGAACCACTGAGCGGCGTCAAAGCTGTCATCCTTGACGAGGCGCAGGCCGTTGTTCAACTGCTTGGTGAGGGCGGCTGCGTCGAGCGAGTCTGACAAGCTGTCGTTCTTGAAGGTCTCTACCCAGAACAGCGCCGCGGATGCAAGGTTGGCGTACAGGATGGCATCGGCCGACATGCCGATGCTGTGCAGCGCTGCTGCCCGGTAGGCAAAGTCTCTGGCGTATTCGGCGCATTCCGCCGCCTCGGTTTCCAGGTAGAAACTGTTGTTGTTGATTGCGTCCGTCCGCTTTACGAGCCGGTCCAGCAGTCGAGTGCGGACCTTCGTAATCGGGATCCACGGATTCCAGGCTTTGAAGTAGATGGTGAAGACCACCGCGACTGTAGCCCCTATCAGGGCGCACGATGCAAGAAGTTGTTGCATGACCTCTCCAGTTTGAGTTCTGACGAAGGTAAGAGTCACGACCCGAAGGCGATTGAAACCTGGAAGGCGAGTTCGTTATGGGACGCTCGATATTGCAAGTTGCAATCGCCTTTGGGTATGTGACTTGGGTGACACATTCAATTGCCGTCGTTAGTGCACAGACACACAGTAGTAACTGTCAGGCACCACAGTTGGTATCGTGACGAGGCGGGCATTGCGAGGCGATGACTCAACGAGAAATGCTTAATTTGGTGCCTATGTGCTGAATCCTTGAAACAGAGCTTGTCCAACTGATAGTTTTCTATTTGATGCCTGAGTGTAGCAAGATCTCTGCTCTATCCAAATGCTCATCACAGAATATATGGCGCAAACCCGCATAAACTGTTTGGCGATGTAGCTGTAGGGATATCGAAGAATCTCAGTTTAGGGGTCTGGGCGATGGTAGTTCATGCCGTATCATCGCCCAAAGTAGCATGACGACCCTTCGTTATTGTCTACGAATTCGATCGGTGGCGGTTGGTCATAGCTCATGGCATGTGTCACCTCAGTTGGGTTGTGCGATGGTTTGACTATGAACGGAATTACCAATATGACACGATCAGTGAACCTCTGTGTCTACGGACTGGTGGCCTCCGTGCTGTCTAATTTTCGTCACGATTTCGAACTACGCTGTATCCAGAGCGGTTGATTACAGAGAAGGAGAGATGCACATGGATCTATTACTGGCTGGTATCGGAATTATTGCGATTGTGACATGTCTGGTTTGCAATATCTGGATGCTCGGAACTGCATTTCGAGTGGGAGTGGGATGGGGTCTTGCCTGCTTGTTCATTCCCTTTGCCGGGTTGTTTTTTGTCATCAGCCACTGGGATGAGGTGTCCAAACCATTTCTTGTAAGCCTGTGCTCGGCAATCATTTTTGGATCTGTCGTAGTTTTCTTACCAGCAACATCAAGTAAAACTGGTGCTCCTTCATTTCTGAGTTTTGCTACCCAGGCTAGGGCCAAGGCGGATTTGAGCGGCGTCAAAAGCAATATGCGAACCACTCAAATTGCCGCAGAGTCGTATGCCGTCGATCATGGAGGCAGCTATCCAACATCAGTAGATTCAAACTTCAAGAGCTATTTCCCAGGCGGCAGCAATGGTGGATCGTCAGTCAGAGAAGGTGATGCGCCGATCAATCCATTCACCAATGAGGGTGAGTGGCCGACAACTGGATTCATCGGCGACGTTAAAGCAGCGCGTGAGAGTTCTGACGATGGCAGTTTGAAGCCCGGACAAGTCGAATACTCTGTTGTCTATGACTCTTCACGAAATCCCTTCAGCTACGCCATACGTGGGGGAGATAGCGAAGGACACTTCATTCTGAGCAATAGTGACAAACCGATGGTTCTTTCAAATCAGTAGTGTCTTCTAAGCGATTCTAATCGAAACTCATTCACTCGGAAAATCTCAATAGAAAACTTGCAGATTCATTCGTACCTCGAAGAACTCTGCAAGTTTTGACGACATGACAGAGGATTGGCTGATGACAGTATGCAGACAAGAATCGTCTCTGGACACGCAAGCGGTAAAGAAAGGCGCTATAGAATTTGCGGTGCCCTTTAGTACGGAATCGATTTGCCCGATGTGTTCAACCTCAGTTGTGGATAATATGGAGTGGTTGGTGAATAAAGGCGATCCTTGTCATAGTTTGTGAACGGGTTCATTATTCTAAATCCAGTTGGAAATTGTTGTTTCTCTGGTAAGAAAGCTTTCTCTGGGTTTTTCACGGGTGTTCGAAATGGCACACCGGTGGTTTCATATCCTTTCGTGCCTGACTGACTGAATTCAGGAGCACCGGAAAATTCATCTCTGCCCCAGGCATCAGGCATCATTGAACCGTGTTCAGTTGTAAGACCGCTATCGCGTTCATTGTTTATTCCCGAGTTTATCCTGTGAAGTTTCTGAAAGTATTGATACGGCGGGGGACCTTCGAGGCTTTCATCGCCGAATATGTGCTCTGCATGAATGCCTGCCTGGCGAACAAAACTGTCCGTTGAAGTGGGTGGGAGCCCACGTCCACGATTTGACAAGGTGCTGGTTTTTGCTGCCGATAAGCCGGTTTGCTGTATCGGTCGCATTGATAGCCGACGAGAGCTTTGAACACCAGTTCGCTTGTTAGCACTATGAGATACACTGGTGCTGGAAGATCTCGTCCATTGTGCCTGAGCTGGTTGGGTGGAATTGACCAGAAGCGCAACGAGCACAAGAGAATAGAGACAGACTTTTCTACTGCATCGACGATTATCGATACATCTTTTTGTATTACACATCATTATTTTTTCCTTTCAACCAAGATTTGGAATCAGGTTGACAAAGCTCAAATTATTGCGTGGAACAATAGTTGTGATTGGAAGCATTTTGACAAAAATGACTGGTTTCTCCCTCTGTGTCGTCAGACTGTTCCTCAATCATGTCTAGATAGTAATGGAGCGTAATTGCCATGTCCTCGAAAAGCGGATTTTCTGAGTTCCTGATCAGTTCGAGTGCGCGCTCGCCACATCTTTTTGCTTCTTTGTAGCGTCCCAGTCTGTGATTGAGAAAGACGAGCTTGTCCAGAAGTGGTATCAATGTCTCGTGACATGCTCCGAATATTTCCTCCAGTCTAACTAAGGCGTTGTAGGCGTGGTTGAGAGATTTCACAGTCTGACCAGATTTGTAATAGATTCCAGCCAATTGAATTTCGTAGCGTGCAGGAGGTATGGACATCCGCCCATAAACCTCCTCCGCCAATCTAATTGCTTGCTTGCAGACCGCCCTTGCTTTGTGGAATTTCTGAGATTCGACGTATAGGCTTATCATCGCGTCGCAAGTTACTTCTAAATACTGATCCTTTATTTTGGTTCTGACCTGGCGCAAGGCTCGACCCAAGATAAAGAGGCTATTCTGGTCATCGCCCAAATTGGCACATATTTGTCCGAAGGTCGTATCCTCGGTCCAGCCGCTTACCTTCGTTTTCCAATAATTTGGCAGGTCATACGACTTTTTTAGTCTGGATCTTAGCGGGGGCATGCCAAGACAGCCGGTATTTGATTGTGGAAAACTTGCTGTATTGGGAGCGGTCCCGGTTATATCCTCTTGATCGATTGTCATGAAGCTTCCCTCCGTTTGTATCATCGATGGTGAGCGGGCTGGGTGCGAGAATTCGACAACCAGTCGAGGTTGCCATTATTCAGTTTGAAAATATGACTCGATCGTGGAATAAGCACGCCTTCGCTGCGCATTTGACTTGGAGTTGGGAACGTGGACATCATGGACGTGCCTTTGCCGAGCCGCGTTTCTCATAAGTCTCCGCGCAGTTTTCAGTGCGCTAATG
>CAZISK010000841.1:0-3975 GCA_964541355.1 uncultured Candidatus Obscuribacterales bacterium | reverse complement strand
GTCCGGACGTCTTACATCCGCTGGCAGACGCGATGGCGCCTTTGGTGGCATCTGAACATCAGAGTTGCCTGTGACGGAATTCAACTTAACACCGTTAGCGATACCACTTTTTTTAGCCTCGAGTGTTGACGCAGCATTGGCAGAACGATTTGCTTTAGACGAAGCATCGACAGAAGATCCTTTGGACGAAACACTCTCTGTGCGATTCGCTTTAGATGACCCAGCAACCGAGGCGCTTGTCGCTGGTGCCTTGGAGACAGCAGCGTATTTTTTCGAAGATTCCTTGCTTACAGCCGAAGCGATTTTCTTTAATGCGGTCTTCTCTATCGGCCGTGTTACACTATCCAATCCAGCGCAAGGCGACGCCATCGTAATTAGTGCCAGACCAATGACTGGAACCACGCTCAAAGAGAGTGCGCATATCTTCTGCATATCAAAAAAAAATCCTCGTATCAAATCGCGCTCCGATTATACCTTCCGAACTCGATTAATGAACGAAAAACTCCCTAAACGGCCTCAATCAATATTTGCGCTTCTTAGGCTGTCCATAATTGGCCTCGTACGAAGCCGGCGTCGCGTTGTCTTGTACCGTATTCGATACCGCTGAAGTTTTGCGGCGAGCACGATCTGCGCTGCTGGATGCGACGCTGTTCGCAGGGACGCTCCCGTCCTTTTTGACGGCCGCTGAAGTGGACGAATTCGATTGCACTGAATTGAGCAACCGTCCGCGTCCGGAGTTATTCTGCGGGGGAACGCGAATCGCTAATGGACCTTTGGTCGGATAGACAATATTGACCTGGTACTCCCCTTTCTTTAGCGGCGGATCCCGCTTCTGAATCGCTTTTGTATGAGGATCGACGGAGATGTATTCTTGAGACGGGCGCGTCCATCCGTTTTTGGACTGCTTAATCTCAATTGTGCTCTGAACACTGTATCTGACCTTAGGCTTGGCTTCCGCCAACGACGCAATCAAACTTAGACCTACTGAGCAAGAGAAGACAACATACCAATCACGTCTACTAATGGCTAGGTGGTTTTTCATGGTAAGAAAAGCGCTTGCTGCGATAAAAGCGTCCAGATCAAATGGGGGTGAATACAGCATAGCACGGACCTTTAGAGGCGGCTACGTCAGCAATCCAACTGTGCAATTCCACCGTCATTTTTGATCAGGGTTTTTCCTATTTACTATCTAGATTTGGCGAATCACAATCAGCGCATTGGATTGTCCCCCGTAGTCGTTTGGAAAGTTACCAGGTCTTGCCGCGTGGAATTGCCGCGCTAATCCCGCTCAGCCAGCTACTGAGGCGAGTCAGCTGTTGGATTTCAATTTCACCAAAGCGTTTCCAACCGCATTTCTCTCAATGAGTACCAAGAATGGTTAGAGCAGCCAAAAGAGCGCGACCGCGCGCCGTAATGTATGTGGTTATGAGCCTTACCGCCTTCTCCGCATTTGCCTCGGTCCCTCAAACACTTGTGGTCTCAACGCCGGACGAACGATTTTTTGTTGAGTTGATCCAACGTCGCGATGTATTTAGCATGTTTGTTCCACTGATTTTGTCGCTCGTGGCGGTTGTTGCTTCCGCTATGCTTGGAAAGCCGAGAAGGCAAGTAGACCTGTTCACCGCTGGCGGTGTCGCTTTCAGTGCGGTATTACTGGCAGTACTACTCCAGTGGATCGGATTCGAGACGTTTAGCGCCTTTTTCCTCAAGTTAGCAGCACTTACGATCGCGCTTTCCATGACGGTGCTGTGGAAGTTTTTCCCTTCGCATCTCCTTCACCAACGAAAGCTGGTCAACGTATTAGAAAAAGACCCGGCCTCGGCAGCAGCTTCCAACAGAAATTGACAATCAATTGCATTATCGTCAATCCGGTCCGGCAAGGTTTAAACCGATAACGGTTTAAAAAGCTGTGTGAAAACTATGCGCTTCCGTCATCCGGACTGCGAAGGTTCAAACCGTTATCGGTTGAAACGCTGTGTGAAAGCTCTGTGCTTCCGTCATCCGGACTGCGAAGGTTCAAACCGTTATCGGTTTAAAACGCTGTGTGAAAACTATGCGCTTCCGTCAATCCGGACTGAGAAGGTTCAAACCGTTATCGGTTTAAACGCTGTGAAAGCTCTGTGCTTTCGTCAATCCGGACTGCGAAGGTTTAAACCGTTATCGGTTTAAACGCTGTGTGAAACCTCTGCGCCCTCGTCAATGCGGACTGCGAAGGTTATCGTCGATTTAACGCATCATCACTGACCAGGAGCTAAACTACTGAATTGTTGTTTAGTTCGAGCCTGGCCGAATGTCAATTAATTTTCAGGATAGAGTTCGCGGGGTCATCTTTGGACAGGCTGTCGGCGATGCCCTGGGTCTCGGCACAGAATTTCTGACGAAGAGGCGCGTCAAAACCTGGTACCCCACAGGACTCACTGATTACGCTCAAATTGTCATCGACTCGCATCGCGAAAAATGGCAGCCGGGCGAATGGACCGACGACACCGACCAGATGCTCTGCATTCTTGACAGCGTCCTGGAAAACGACGGCATAGACAGTTTTGACATAGCAAAAAGATTCCACAGTTGGGCATTTTCAGGTGGCAGGGGTCTGGGACAGACGGTACGCGCAGTTCTCAGTCACCCGGATTTTCTTGAAGATCCTCATGGGGCATCGAAGTCCGTGTGGGACGAGTCCAAAGGATACGCCGCGGCGAACGGCGCCGTTATGCGCACATCGGCTCTGGGCGTCTACAAATACGACGATCCCGATCAACTGCGCTTAAACGCGGAGACTGTCTGCAAGATTACACACTTCGATCCACGTTGCGTAGCATCTTGCATTGCGGTTACACAGGCAATCAGCAAGATGATTCAAGGAGAAGATCGAATCGAGACGCTCTTGGAAGACGTATCCTCAGTGGCGGGACAGTACGATGAAAGAGTTCTCGAATGCATCGATATGGCATCGCTTGTGGACATATCGAGCCTCGAACTTGATTCCGGAGGCATCGGCTACACCCTTAAGGCTACCGCTGCAGCGTTCTGGTCGCTCAAGAACTGCAGCGCGTTTGACCACGGCATCGTGGCAGTAATCAACGAAGGCGGCGATGCCGACACCAACGGCGCTGTAGCCGGAGCGCTTTTGGGGGCACGTTTTGGCTATAGTGGCATCCCTGTGCGTCTGACCGAAAATCTTATCGGTCATGATCGATTGTGGCATCGAACTGAACGATTAATTGAGTTGATTAGTTAGGTTCCACAAGGTCTCTGCGTTAAACCAACAGGTTAAGGTCCATTGTTTGACAACCATAGCGCTCAGATGTCGTAGAATATGTAACTGACGGTATCATGGAAATCCGCCCTTGTTGAAAAAAACAGGTTTGTCAGCTCAATTAAGGAAACTGCCGCGAGGCCCAGACCTGTCGGAGCTGCATCAACTTCTCTCGCAGGCGCTCGAACAACGCGGCAAAACCATCAAATTAGCATGGCGCGGTGCCAACCTCGCACCCTATTGTCTTGAGGTGGTTTGCCAGATGAAGAGCGGCAATGCCGAGTGGAAGCTGTTTATGGGAGACGGTTCCAAGCCGCTGTTCGATTACACGAGTGTCGATGTCCTGCTCGTCTACAATCTGGTCGTCTCGTCAATTTCGGAAACTCAGCAATCTCCTCCAAGCGATGACGCTGCAAAATCTCAGCTTGGGAGAAAAGCGGACATGAAAACCTCCTTTGTGGGGAAACCGAGCCAGCTCCCGCCGGCTCCTGCAGCGTTACCGCAGCCGGTCGCCAAAGCGTACACGCCGAAGCCGCCTCAACAAGAACAAGAAGAACAACAACAACCCGATCGAGCGCCGGCGCCTGCTGAAGAGAGGCAGAAGGAGGAGCTCGAGATCGACCAGGAACAGACAATTCTGCCTGGTGAAATGACGCCACCTCCGGAAGAGAGTGCTCTCTATGACGAGAAGCGGCAGCTTCCTAAATCGGGAGACATTT
>CAZISK010000840.1:0-3980 GCA_964541355.1 uncultured Candidatus Obscuribacterales bacterium | reverse complement strand
GTGGCATATTATATATACCCAAGGAGCGAGATATGGAAACCATCAGCAGTACAAATTCAGGCAGTAACTACACGTCATTTCGAATTAAAGATCTGATGCTCGGAGAGCTTCTCTGCCAGACTGGCATCGTCTTTGACGCTCAGCTAATCGAGCTAACAAAGCTCGCCAGAGCCGCGCGCTGCTCCCTGGGATCCGCTATTGTTTTTTCCAATGTCCTTTCCGCCAGCGAGCTATTTCTCGCGCGCCGCTTACTAAATCGCTATCTCAGCGATCTAGATAGAGCCGAGCAATACATCGACGAACTGAGAGGGCTGCTTTCCAACGCCACCATCAGATACAGGCCGTCCGGCGCTTTTCGATCAATTCGAACCGGCATCAACAATCACGCACTGGTTCGCGTTTCGTAGAAGTCGACCGGCAGCACAACATCCCAGATTCATAATCGACCACAATAGCGCTCATCTTAAGCCAATTCGGGCGATAATAACGGCTGACCTCGGGAGAATTAGTCATGTCGAAAGTCACGGTCGTCGCCAAGCTGGTAGCCAAAAATGGATTGGAAAGCCGAGTAAAAAGCGAACTTCTCAAAATGGTTGAAGAAACCGTCAAAGAGGATGGTTGCCTGAATTACGATCTTCATATATCGCTTGACGATCCCAGAGTTTTTCTCTTCTACGAAAACTGGGAATCGAAGGCGGCTCTAGACAAACACATGCAGACAGCGCACTTCCTTCACCTCTCTTCCCTGGTAGCTGAGCTGTTCTCAGAACAACCAGAGATCAAACTTTTTGAGCACGTCAGCGCTCCGGCGACATCACTAAAAGCCTGAGCAATTCCATTGGACTCCTGAGATCGAGCCGGTTAAGCTCGTTCAGGGTCAACGTTGAACGTTGAAACCTTGCGGACAGTCCGAACTATTGGTCCCAGGCGTACTCCGTGACCGCTATATCGGATCTCACGATTCTGCCTCCCTTGGGGCAGTCTGAAGCGAAGAAGAAATCGTAGTCCCTGCTCCGGGGCGCGGTTCGGCGGGGCTGGATCCTTCTCTCTTTTTTCTTCAACTTCCTGGGAGCCGGAAGGGCAACCTGAACGGGTGCTGCGACAGCAGTGGCATGCGCCCTGGCAAGCACCTCCGGCGGTACTTCGACATGCGTGAGGGCTATGGTGGGAGAAAACTTTTGGAGTTCGATTACAGACCACACAAATAGGCAAGCACACGTGACGACTCCGACAAGAGTCGCGACCACAGGCACTGCTAATCTGACGAAGTCGTAACCCATCACCTGGAGAGCGATCTTAAGATCATCCAGCTCACTTTGAGGGCTTCGCTCAGTCATTTTGGACTCCGGTAGTAACTTCAGTTGATAGCAACACTACATCTTCGCTATCAGACCTTCATGTATAAACTGTCATAATCTCAGCCACATGTCAACAGTTTTAAATCGTCCATATCGCTCATTTAGTTAGACTCTTCGGCTGTTGGAAAGTGCTTGCAACGACTCGGTTTTAAAAACTTCGAAAAAGTATTCTCAGTTCGCCTATTGAAATCTCGAAAAGTTTAAAGATTGCTAATTCAACGATTCGGCAGATGACAAGCGGATTCCGACAAACCTGGCTCCTGTCTAGCATTGAGCCAACGGTAGCACATGTGGTTCACTCGAAAACCAGACTGGGCACCGTATGCAATGGCACGCTCCAAATCGAGCAATGCAGATTCGACTGAATGGATAACTCATGCCACCAGAGCAAACTGCTCACATTCTGCATTTTGCAAACAGGCGTGTTCATGTGGACTGAAAAATGCGCCACACCACCTCGCCACATATATTTCCTGTATAAGGTCAACTCCCTAATTGCACCCTAATCCTTCAAGTCGGGATGTAAAGTCGACTGCGGCTTAGCACAAAAGGAGTAACCGGGCGAATAGGACGTCAATCGGGAACAAAACAGTCCTGTCGAAGTTTAGAGAAGCTCCGCATTCGACACAACTCTCTGCAATCGACCTAGACAACCCCCAGCGTGTGGTTTCCAGACCGTATGCTCAGACCGATTTGCGCCGTTCGTGCACTGCGTGTTAGTGTGAATCTTGTTACCTCTGGATAACCTCGTTTCATAAATGAAGGGCCGAAGGAAAGTTAGCGTATCGGCAATCCTCCGCAATTCAGCGGTTGTCGTAATTACGTTGATTGGGGCTGGAGCAGGGTCGCTCTACAGTCCGGCGGAGGCAGCGAGGAACTACCAGACTGAGAAGCAAGCTTATGAATTGTGCCTGGAGAGCGATCGGTGCATCGCTCAAAAGGACTTCGCGAAAGCCGAGAGTATTCTGAAGACTGCTGCAGCTCTGGATCCGACCTCGTATTCCAGCCATATTCACCTGTCCATGGCAAAGTGTAGTCGCGCCAACAAGAGTTACGAGCTGGCGTTGGCAGAGTGCAAAAAAGCTCTCTCTTTCGATTCCAAATCCGAAACGACCCTCTACACACTCGCACTCATATACAACGACATGGATCGCAAGGATGAGTGTCTGAAGTATCTGAAACAGTATGTGCAACTCACGAAAGACACAGAGTCCAGGAACAATGCGCTTAACTTCATTAAAGAGATAAGTGTGTACAAAAACCTGACGGAAGCACGACAGAAAATTGATTCGGGTAAGGATAGAGAAGCGCTAAAGCTGTTGGATGAAGCGGCTAAGGCAGACCCATCACAATGGTCGGCTTCCATTCATGCTAGCAAATCGTTCGTCCTGAGAAGATTAGGAGAGTCGGAGAAGGCGATCGCGGAAGGCAAGAAGACATTCGATCTGGATCCGACGGACAAAGCCACCGCATACAATATCGCCATTGCCTGTCAGGACATTGCCGATTTCGACGAAGCGATAGATTGGCTACAACGATACGCAGCATTGGAGACCGATTCCACGGCAAGAGCAAATGCAGAGACCTTTATGCATGAGCTCGAGGTTGATCGCAAACAGTTCAACAAAGCGGACAATCAGCGACCGGACTATCTAAATCAAATGAAAGAAGAGCGGGAGGTACCGTTATGGTCTGCGGCAAAAATGCCATTGCGAGTATACGTTGCATCTGGTACCGGCGTTAAAGGATTCAAGCCGGAATTCAAATCATTTGTGACCAAGTCTCTGGACACGTGGTGCATGGCATCCGGCAAGAAAATCAACTATGCATATACCAATGATCAAAAGGCAGCGGACATATCTCTTGCATGGACCAGTGAGGATCTGGGCGGAAACGACTCGGGCGCTCACAGATTGAGAGCTGGATTGACCCGGTTGAGCAGCGCCAACCACATCATCGATAAGGCAAACGTGAAGATTCGGACAGTTAATCCATTTTCGCCCAGCTCTCCGGTCAAACCAGGCGAGTGTGCTTCGGTTTGTATGCACGAGCTTGGTCACGCACTGGGACTCGGTCATTCGACCTACATCTACGATGTTATGTACTTCCGGTCATCGACGAAACAGACCGGACTTCCTACAGCGCGGGACAGCGCCACGATTGCCAGGTTGTATTCACCAAATCCGACCGTCAATTTCATCGCCAAGCAAGAACCAAAGTCAGCCACTCCAATCAAATATCTGCCACCACCAGCGTTCGTTCCGCCTAAGCTGTCCGTAGCGAAAGTGGTCGAGCCACCTATGTTTATGCCACCACCTATAAAGGCAGAGAAAAAACTGGAGCCACCTTTGTTTACTCCACCACCGCTATCACCACAAAATAGGCCTTTTACGAACACACCAAAGGAAGTACCACTCTTTACGCCACCTCCTGTGCAGAAGGAGAAGAAGGCTCCGAGTCCTCAGTTCTTTACACCGCCTCCAGCAAGGTGACGATGATGAACACTAGCGGCTCTTACTAATTCGAATGGCATCGACTTCGTCGATTACGAATAGTCCTTCCTGGACCATCTCCTTGAGCTTAGGAATGACTGCGTCTATCACCGCCGGCGTATCGATCGCC
>CAZISK010000839.1:0-3981 GCA_964541355.1 uncultured Candidatus Obscuribacterales bacterium | reverse complement strand
CGGACATGCATATAGGTTTCAAACCAAAGCGCTCTCGTCAGGCGACGAGAAGAAGTGTCCAATTCTACTACGCACAGGCCGGATGCTGACTTAGAGTAAATTAGATAAGATTACCCTAGGCACCGTTACTGAGCGAGAAGTCGAGGACCAGAGCGCCGGCGGACGACCACAAAGTGTTGCCGCCGAAGTCCAGCACACCTTTCTTGTGATTGTGCATTGCTGTCTCAAAATCAGCCGTGAAAATGTTCAACCGAATTCGGTGCTCCGGAAAAACAAGTGTCGATAGGAATGCCGAAGGGTGATGGCTAATAAAAAACACCCCTCGATCAAGAGAGGGGTGTTTCCAATTCTTAGAGTCAGTTTGTCTTAACTTGCGCAGCCAACTGACAGAAGTTCGTTCATCTTGTCGATGTTTTCGCGGATGGATTCTGCCGATTTCTTGAGCTCTTGTGATTCTTCTTCGGTGAGCTTGATATCGACAATCTTTTGCAAGCCATCTTTGCCAAGTACGCAAGGCAGACCGATGTATACATCCTTCAGACCGTAGTGTCCATCAGCAAGAACTGCGCATGGCAGCAGTCTGTTTTTATCCTTGAGAATCGCTTCCACCATTTGAGTAGCTGATGCTCCAGGCGCATAATAAGCGCTTCCAGTCTTTAGATATTTGACAATCTCAGCACCACCGTCGCGAGTGCGAGCGACGAGCTCATTGATTTTCTCTTTGGAGAGGAACTCTGACAACGGAATTCCATTGATGGTGGCGAAGCGGGTGAGTGGAACCATCAGGTCGCCGTGACCGCCAAGAACCATGGCGCGTACGTCTTCCACCGAGTAGCCGGTTTCCATAGATATGAATGTCTGGAATCTGGCACTGTCAAGCACGCCTGCCATGCCGATGACGCGGTTATGAGGCAGTTTTGTCGTTTTCCAGGTGAGGTAGGTCATCACGTCAAGCGGATTGCTCACGACGATGAAGATAGCGTCAGGTGACTGTTTGATCGCCTGTGATGCGACTTCCTTGACGATATTGGCGTTGATCTTGAGCAAGTCGTCGCGGCTCATACCGGGCTTTCTAGCGACGCCTGCGGTGATGACGACTATGTCGGAACCTTTGGTGGCGGCGTAATCGTTGGAGCCTTCCAGTTTGCGGTCGTGATAATGAATCGGCGAGGCTTGTCTCAAATCGAGCCCTTTACCCTGGGGCAAGCCATCGACGACGTCGACCAGAACTACATCTGCTAAATCCTTTTCCGCAACGTATTGAGCGACTGTCGCTCCAACATTGCCTGCGCCCACTACTGTGACCTTACTCACGTCGGTAACCTCCGGGAAGATATGTGCTGCGAAGATGGTTAGAGTATCACGTGATCGGCCTATTTCCACTGAGCTTAAGCATTCGTTCGGTCTTTCGCTTCATCAGGCTGGCGCCTAACAAGGTGACCACTTTGATGAGGACCGCTTTGAGCAACTCAAGCTTGAACGATTTCAAACGTGCTAAATGCCGGTAAGATTCCAGCGCTCCCAGTGAGCTGCGCCTTTCGGGTGGTTTTCTCTTCGATTGAGGTTGCTCATCGACTGGGATCTCTTCGGCACGATTTCCTCAGCGGTCAGGCTTCCTAATTCAGCGACTCCCGTCCCTCTGTTCCAAAGGTACGGGATTCCCCTACCCGACATGGTGAAAAGCCCGTGGACGATTTCATTAACTTGGCTTATGCTTTGAATTAGATGTCCAAACGTGAGGGAACTCCCTGGTAACCTCCGCGTCTATTACGTACGCTGGGTGCCATTAAAAGAAGGTCGACAGTTAGGCATTTTTTGCCACTCTGCGAGTGTTGGTTTGAATGTCGAGGATTACTGGTCAGAGAAGATGATTCGTAATTACAGGTCCGTTGCTCTAGCTCTGGCAGCTATCCTTATGCTGCCATCAGTCGGTATTGCACAAGACGATCCTGTTCTCAAGCCCGATGTCCCGAAAATGGATATTCTGCCTTCAAAGGAGCCCCTGAAAGGGGGGGTTGAGCACCACGCGAAGCCCGATTCGGAAAAGAAAAAGAAGAAAAAGCTCAAGGCTGCTGCCTCGCAAAGTCCGTTCAGTGGACGTTCTCGCACGGGTGGCGCGCTTGACAATAATGCTTTCAACGCCCAGGTTGACGAGAGTCGCCTCGATGCCAACGCCGAAAGAAGCATCGGCATCATCGGTGTGCGTTTTGTCGCCATGGTCGGGTCTCCACCGGTTATCAATACGGTCTTTGCCAACACTCCGGCAGCGACGGCAGGCATTGTGCCCAACGATTTAATCGTAGCCGTGGACGGTGTCCCTACCTCCGGTTTGACACGCGATGAGTGCTATGACCTTATTATCGGCACCCCCAATACCCCGGTCACGCTCTCGCTGCGCCGCGGTCACAACTTTTTCGTGCGTACGATGAATCGCATGGATCTCAATGACATGAGGGATCCCCGGATTAAGCACGCCTACATGTACCATCTATAGTCAGACTTTTATATAAGGTATCGGATTAAGACTTCTGATACACTCTGGTCCATGAGATTATGTTTTGATGCCACTAAGTTTGGTGGCGGACTGGATGGGGCAATCGAGCTGGCGGCTGAAAAGGGCTTGCCTGCAATCGAGTATTCCTTCGCCGCCTTCAAGACGCCTGCAAAGGGTGCTCAGGAAGTAAAGGGCAAGGAGAAAAACTACCTTGAGGGCACCGCTAAAAAGGCGGCGGAAAAAGGCATAGAAATCGCCTGTCTCAGTCTCGACTATCTGCACGAGCCTGGAGACAAAGCGTCTTTCAAGAAGTTCGAAGCTATGCTGGCCAAGCTGTGTGAGGTCGCCTCGATTCTCAAATGCCATCGCCTGGCTTTTCTACTAAATCCGGGTGAAGATGCAGCCTGGAAAGAGAAATTCGAAAAAGAGTTCGAATTGCTTCTACCCATTTTCCTTTCAAGAGAAGTCAAGCCATTGCTTCGGCTTGCCACGCCGGTTGATTTTCGAGGAGTCTCGTTGAAGCGCTGGCATGCAATGGAGCCACAGGACTGGCGCGATTTGATATCGGGCTGTCCTGAACTTTCGCTGAGCTTCTCGCCGGGCGACTGTCTGTGGCTTGGCATTGATTATCTACAGATTCTCGCTGGTGTCACCGCTGCAATCGAGCATATCGAGGCGCACGACATTGAGATCAATCGCTCCATGCTGAGGGACAGCGGCATGTTCGGTCCGCTGTGGTGGCGTTATCGCCAGATAGGAAAAGGCCAGGTCGATTGGACCCAGTTCATAGAAGCGCTTAAGCTTTACGATTATCGGGGAGCGTTCTCGATTCATCTTGATGACGAGTTCATCGGCGGCGACGAAATGGCTCTGGCCAACGCGCTTGATGACGGAATTCAACGAATCGCACCATTGCTGAAGGATTAAGTCGTTTAGCTGCGCCCGCTCTGTGAGACCTCAATTCGAATGAACGCCCTGAATGCCAAGCTCTATCTGTATGTTCATACTCACTGGGATCGTGAGTGGTATTGGGCGTTTGAACGATACAGAACGGTCCTGATGACGGCAATGAGGCTTGTAGTGGATGCGCTCGAGAAGGGCGACCTGCCTAATTTTCATTTTGACGGACAATCATGTGCGGTTGATGACTTCCTCGAGCTCGAGCCTCGCTACGAAGAGCGGCTAAAGAGGCTGATCGCCGAGCGACGGTTGTCGGTGGGTCCATGGTATGTGCTCGCCGATCAAATGTTGGTAGGAGGCGAAAGTCTAGTTCGCAACATGGAGTACGGCATGGATCGTAGCCGCAGACTAGGTCCACCGATGATGGTCGGCTATTGTCCCGATACCTTCGGTCATAGCCAGGATTTACCTCGAATTCTCAAAGGATTCGGTATCGACAATGCGATTGTCTGGCGTGGTGTTCCGCAGTTGGAGCATGGACCGGAGTTTCTCTGGCGCAGTCCTGATGGTAGCGAAGTGGTGGCAAC
>CAZISK010000838.1:0-4006 GCA_964541355.1 uncultured Candidatus Obscuribacterales bacterium | reverse complement strand
ATGTGTCGGCAATCTCAGATCCACCGAGCAAGGGACTATCATTCGGTTTTGAGACGCCGTCTTTGTTAAAGTGCAGAACCGACTCGCTTCCATCTTCATTCTTCCGCACGATGCGACCACCGGTATCGGTACGCGATTCTGGTGTGACTTCTTTGTAGGAAAGCGAGCCTTTAGGTACTTTGTTGCCGAGTGGATCCTTGGTGTCGCGCTGTACTTTTGAGTTGACCATAGAAACATCCCACAACTTGCCAAGCGCGGTGCGATGACCTCCTTCGGGTGGGAATGTCGATTCAGGACTGCCTGGACGCACGCGAACTGAATCCATAGGAACGTTGATAGTGGTGCCGTCTTTGGTGGTGAACTTGCCATAGTTGGCGACATCCGCTGTGAGCTTTGCTACCACCGCTGGTTGGTCTTTCAACGCCATACCGCGCAATACAGTCACGTTACAAGTCTTGTTTCTGCCTTGATCGTTGCTCGTGTTGTTAGCGACGTGCCAGAACAGTTGATCGGACAGTTCAGCCTTTTCCTTCGACGACAAGGCGCCGTCCTTTCCATCAAGTAGTCGACCTGCCTGCTTGTATACTTCCTTCTTCTGTTCGTCGCTGAAGTTCTTCATCGAGTCGAACTTCTTGGCGTTTGCGACTATGCGTTCTTTCTGCTCCGGACTAAGGTCCTTGTTTGTGTATATGTTTTTGGCAAACTCAGAAGGAGCTTTATAGGGCTTCTTAGCATCAAGCTTTGAATCTGACCACGAACCATCTCCATTTTTCGTTAACTTGAGATTCTCTTTTCCATATTGATACTCAGTCGGTTTTCCATCACGGTCAAATTTAGTGGGCCGAATCTCTTCCTTCTGCTTGGCTATTTCGGCCGGTGTTTTTTCTTTTGGCTTGTCGAACTCTTCTTTTGGTTTACCATCAACAATATCCGGTTTGACTGCGCCAGGAGGTGCGTCCTTAATGGATGACTGCGGTGGATGCTCTCGAACAAGTGGTTTTCCATCCTTAGCAGCGACGGCAGTCTTTACCTTACCGTCCTGGCCAACAACCACACTCATGAGGAATTTCTGACCCTTGTCGTCTTTGTACTCATTGAGGTCTTCGTTGGATTTGGGCTGGAAGTCCTTAATCGTCTTGTTTCCGCGGGCGATCTCGTGATTGAGTCCACCATCTTTGTTCGCACCGACTCTGGTGTAGGTCTTTCCGTTCAGCGTGAATCTATCGACTGAATGCGGATCCTTGCCGTCACCACCAAAGGTGAACTTTCCAATGTCGGTCTTTGTGCTGAGAACTGCATCGTTAGAGAGGCTCTTCGTCACCTCATAGCCGCCAGGACCCTTGTAAGTGGCGGTACCAGCTTTGGTATCGCGTGTGACTGACGTGACCTTGCTACCAGGATCTTTGTCGGTAAATGTTACGGTGTTGCCGGACACCTTTCCTTCTCTGTATCTACCGGTAGTACCATCCAGGTGAGTCGTATTGCTTTTGTTTGTCTTGGTTCCTGCAAGCCAGTTGTACCTTGTCGTGTCTCCAGCGTTGTTGTTGAACCTGGTTTCGTCTCGTAATCCTTCGCCGGATCCAGGTTTGCCTGGATTGACTAAACGTTCGATTGACTTGTTATGACTACCTTTAAGCGAAACGGTGGACTTCACTGTGCCGTCGCTAAGTTCAGTTCTTGTTACATCTTGAGCGGGAACAAACTTTTTGCCATCCCAGGCATGTAGTGCCGTGTTGCCGTCTTTGGCGATTGTCTCTCTGGTGTAATTTTCAAAGTTAAACTTGGTAATCGTTCCAGCTGGAGACAAGTAAGAAACTTTCTTGTCTGGTGCATCGGAACTCTGATATCTAAGTGATCCATCGGAAGTAAGATCGAGATTTCCCCTAAATTTGCCCGAGGTTCCTGTTTCAATACCCAGGGATTTTAGCGCTTTTTCTGCTCCCTTAACGCTTTCGGCGCTAGGTTTTTCTCCAGGTTTTCCGGCGGCCCGACTCCAGGTGCCATCTAATCCTCGGGCATAGCTAACGGTGTCGTTGCCTATGCGCAAATCGAGTTTATTGACCTGGTTATTCTTATCACGGGTTGCCGCAACTCCAACTTTCCCTACGCCGGGCACCTCGACAGTGCTCGCAGTGCGCCTGCCTTGATCGTCAAACTTCGGTGGCTCTGTAGGCTTTGTCTGATCGTCAAATTTCGGTGGATCCGCAGCCTCTGTGTGATCGTAGGATAAGTCGTCTCCATCGTGTGATGATCCGGTCTCTTTCTCTTCGCCTGTCGCTGGGGACCTTCTACCAACCGGACCTAGCTTTTCTGCACCGGTTCCACCTCTTCCACGCAAGAGTCCAGTACCAGTCAAACTGACTTGAAACATAGAACCATCCAAGATGGCTTCTACTGCACCGGCATCGAGCGGAGCTTTCATTGTTGGATAGAGTCCGGATGTATTTTTTAGCCCAAGATTGAGCTTCTCTTGCTCCAGATCGAGTGAGTCTTCGGTACCCAACGCGTTTCCATTTGACGTGGAGCCGGAGCTGGAGTTTTTTGTTATTGAAGACTCCTTCGGATCGTTATCGCCTGAGCCACCGACTTTGGTGGGAGTGCTGCTGAAGGAATACACTTCTAGATGCGCAGCACTTGGCTGATCCTGCGGTTGGGTTTTTGGTTGTAAATCTGGCGAACCGCTTGCTGCATCCGAAACCATATGCACATCCGAGTTGGTAACGTGAAATTGAAATGTAGACGATCAATGTTGCAAAATTGCTTAAGTCGCTTACGGATCTCAATCACGAATTGTAGAAAGAACGGGTTATCAGGATTTTAGGCTATCTGTTGGCTGGTGAACTGTTGATAGCTTGTTTCATCGCATTCGGAACCTTGAAATTGATGTGCATCTGGTACTGTTGATGGTGTTGGTCTCGTGAATTATGGATATAAACCAAGAAGATAGCGGTGCTGAGAACTCCCACTATCTCTTGTTTTTCTTTCGAAGCTTCGCGCAACCTGCGCGAACAAAATGCTATCCTCACGTACTACAAGAAGGCAGCGAATTGTCCGCCGCCGAGTTGTTCCGCGACTGGGTCATGGAGCTAATGCTGCTCCTCCAGGCGCCGGCATCACTAGTTGTTGTTGGAAAGGGACTCAAGTCATTGACAGTCCCTTTCGAGTCATTCGTTCCGTCGTTGCCTTCGGAGAGGCGATCTAAACTGTTTGCCATTATTCGAGACTCATCTACTAAAATTTTCCAAAATCGACGCAGATCACGATCTTCAGTCCAAAATTGGTCCCCGTAGGTATGGTGTTGATATTGCAGTTTCACCACACTTTTTGCACTTTACCACCAACTTATCCCAAAGTTGTTACAAGGCACCATAAAAACGGCTCCGAAACACAGTTTCACTGTGAAAATGCACCAGAATAATCGCTACTTGCTGTTTTTGATTAGACCGTCGTCTTTGGACCATAACCAAATATCTATCTCTTTACCCGACCTTAGTAATCTTCTGTCAACATAACGCGATGCGCACTTTTTGAGCGCACGGTAAATATATACTCTGATGGTGGAAGGTCATGAGCATTTTAGTCGGAAAATTGGAATTCGAAGGTCCCTATGACGATCCCGAACTTATCCGTAGCGAGCCGGGACTCTTCGGCATTGTCTGCGAAGTTGAACACGAGCTTGAGTTGATCGAGCTCGACGAAATGGATAACCTGAGATCCTGCCTGACAAGCGAAGAGCATGTCTCGAATCTTCGGTTTTATGAAGAGACCTGTCGTGGAAAACTCTCCGCGATTATTCATTATACGAGCGACTTGACCGCAAGAGAACGTCGCGAAATCAGGGATCGACTATTGTTCGAATTAGAGAGCATTGAGGACGGACCAATGCAATGAGAGCGGTCGATTGTTAGCCTCGTAGACTCGTTTGCGTCGCTCCGAGCTCGACATGAACTCTGCCGAGTTTGGTTTGACATTCTTCCAACCCAGATTTTTGGAAACTACAGATACG
>CAZISK010000837.1:0-4018 GCA_964541355.1 uncultured Candidatus Obscuribacterales bacterium | reverse complement strand
GCATCTGGTCAAGGATGCTACCAGCGGTACCAGCCGATATTCAGCCACAACGAATTGGCAGGTCGAATTGATCTTATCGTCGAACGCTACTTCGAAATCGCCGACCGGAAGGTCTCTAAGTTGCAGTTGCCCTTCGCCGTTGTCACCCAATTTGACTGAGTGTCGTGAGAAGACGACACCGCCGGTACGCAGCGAGACAAGTGCAGTCGTGCCGGGGTTTGATGGTCTGACTACCAGAAGATTGATCGAATCTCGTCCGGCCCGGTAGAGACTCTTGTCGCTTGTAATGCATTCCAACTCGAGCTGCTCAATCTTGAACGGCTGGATGGTCAGACCCACCATCTCTATAGGGTCTTCACCCATTAGTGAAACTATTTGTGGCTTTTGCTGTTGGCCCTTAGAAAGCAGATTGTCGACCCAACCAAGACCGCTTTTGGCGAGGGCACCCGGCGTTAAGAATGCGAAGGCGTTGCCCACGATGATGTCATCTGTGCCTTGACCAAACCCTTTGTTCTCACTCAACCCAAATCTGTTAGTATCTGTGCTCATCCCGAATTCCTCATAGAAGTCTCTACTCGTAACGCTTTTCGGATGGGCTCCTGTGGTTGAGGGCACACGAGTTGTCCTGGTTGTTTTGTTCCTCCCGCACACTCTGAATTAAACGCTAACTGACGATGTTTGAAGCTTCGTTAAACCTTGAATAATGGAGTTAGTATTATCGCCAGTCCAACTATGACATCTACTCCATTTAATCAGGATGACATAATTTCGACAGTTTTGCCTCGTCGATACGAATTCGTTCGTGAACTCGGTCTTGGTGGCACGAGTCGCGTATTTCTGGCTTCTGACTCCACGCTGAAGCGCGAAGTGGCGATAAAGGTATTGTTGACTTCGGCCGAGTCCTCTCCACGGATTTTGCGCAGGCTCCAGCGCGAAGCTCAGCTTGTCGGCCAGCTTCGTTGTCCTGGTATCGTTCAGAATCGCATCCTTGAAAAAACTGAAATACCTGGCGCTAAGCATAACCAATATAAGCCTCAAAGATCTAACTCTACTTACTACTCTTCCAAAATTATCGGGCTTACATTTGGTTGGCTCTCGGCTTACCAAAGAGCAAATGCAGGTCGTTGCCCGCTTACCGCAACTGAATGTACTAGACCTCAACAGTCGAATCGGCTTTGACAAGGAGGCGCTGGCTCCTTTGTCCTTAGCGAAGCAGTTAAGAACTGTGAATCTACAAGGGCGGATCTCTGTAGCCGAAGTACGCGATTTGAGTAAGGTGAAAGGGTTGCTCTCAATGTCATTGTATCGTTTCGACGATCGTATGAGCCCTGAAATAATGGACGCTGTGGCGCAGTTACCGATTAAAGTCTGTGATTTAAGTCACGGTGATCTTACCAGGGATTTGCTTTCACACCTCTACCGATCGAAGACTCTTGAATTCATAAAACTCACCGATTGCGGTGGAGTAAGTCGCAAGGATCTTAGGAAGTTCAGAGAAGGATGGGAGCGGTCTGTAACTGTGCAGGAAGTGCGCCTGGAAGATCGTTGAACTCAAGTTCCGGAGGAGCTCTTATTGTTCTCCTGCAACCACTTTCCTCTAGTGTGAGAAGAAAGTTTCCAGGCCTCTCCATCTTTGATAAATACCTGGGTTACGAAAGCCGATCGTTTTCTTGGCTTTTCGCCATTCAGGGTGCAGAGCTTCTGAGGCGCAAGAATCATAATGCCACCAATAAAGTGATCGATTTTGATTTTGTCGACATTACCAATCTGAAAAGTCCGAAGGACGGTCACATAAAGAAGCTAAGCATCAGTCTTCCTGACGACAGTCATATGGTTCATGATTGGACTTTCGATCAGGATGGCAAGGAAGCTCATGCCATCTTTCATCTGGAGCGAATCAAAGATACTTTCGACCCGGCCTCGACAAAAGTTCGACCGAAGTCCGGGCAGTCGACCAGCAAGAAGGGCTGATTAGTATCGTACTCTGTTCCGGATCATGACCTTCACGTCCGGTCTTGCCTTTCGAAAATTAGCGATATCAGATTCGGTGACGTGAGGCATCTCGTTTAATTCGATCTGACTAAGATGAGGAATTTTGCTCAGCTCTTTGATCCCAGCGCCGGTTATTCTCTCGCCGCCGACTCTCAGTCCTGACAGTTTGGTCCCAATCAATAAGCTCAGGTCTTCATCGGATAAATTGGTCGGAGCAATTTTGAGTGTGCGCAATTCAGGCAGAGAGCAGATCGTAATCAACCCTGCTCGGGTAATGGGAGTGTTGCCGAGATCAAGACAGACGAGTTGTTGTAGTCCAGCGAGTCCTTCGCCTGTTACGAGTTCGGAGGATGCTAATTTGAGGTCATTGAGCCGTTTCGCATTCGCCAAATGGGATAGCCCTTTATCGGTGATGTTAGTCTTCGTAAGGTCGAGCGAATTCAACGTTTCTATTTTGCCGATGTATCTGAGCGCACCATCCGACATCAATGTGTATTTGATAATCAGCCTCGACAGATCTAATTCGGACAAAATTTTCATCACCTCGTCCGAACATTGCGATTCGAGGAGATCTAAGCGCTCGATGTTAAGGGACTTGATCAAAACTGCATCTTCCGGAGTCGGGTGGACTCCCAGTATCGTCAGTCTTTTAACAGTGTGACCTCGAACTGCTCGTCTGAATTGCTCAGTATCAATGTCGCCGTCGATGCCGTTGATGCGACAACTAGTTCCGGAAAACGAAATGGTTTCATTGCTGATGTCGTCTGCAAACATGTTTAACGAGCCCACATCCGCAGGCTGGATGAGGTTTTTCCTGGGTTTTTGAACAGTTTCGGTCTGAGTCAATACATTGATGGCGAGGAGCGGTACTACAGCTACTACTGCTAACAGTCCGCCTATAAATGCTATTGCATATCTGCGATTGACGTTTCGAAGCTCCTTCGCGGAAGCGGTATCGCTGACGGTGGCAATCGCGGCGTCGGCATTGGAGGCAGACACCGCGTTGAGCGCTGCGATGAGCTCAGGCATTGAGCGAAAACGTTTATCCTTGCTCTTAGCCAGCCCTTTTCGTACTACTGCCTCGAGCTCAGGCGAGAGGGCTCCTGATTGACCTAGTTCTCCCAGCGTCGGCGGCGGAATGGAGGCGTGCTGGGAAAGCAGTTCCAGCGGCGACTCTCCCCCGAATGGTGCGTGACCTGTAAGAGTTTCAAACAAAGTGCACGAAAGTGAGTACACTTCGGATGCGGCATCGTAGCTTTCGCCGCGGATTTGATCAGGGCTCATGTAGAAGGGAGTTCCCACGATTGTGCGGCCCTGGGCGTTGCTCGGATCTCCTGGTTGATTCTCCATCTGAGCTATTCCGAAATCGACAATCTTTACCGACGACATGTCGCCATCTTCGGATATAACAATGTTCGAGGGTTTTATGTCACGATGGAAAATCCCTTTTTCGTGTGCATGTGAGAGCCCCTCACCAACCTTGGTGATTAGCTTCAGCGCCGTGCCGATTGGCAGGCAACCGGAATCGGCGAGCCGACTCGCAAGCGTCTCTCCTTCTACGAACTCCATCACAAGAAAGGGAGAACCGGTAGCGGTGACACCGAAGTCGAGAACCCTTACAATCGCTTCGTGTTGCAAGGTGCTCAAGGCCCTGGCTTCTCGCTGGAAGTCGATAATCTGACTGCCGCTCACACAATTCAATGTTTTAACAGCTACCACGCGGTTGAGCATTGTGTCGTGGCATTTGTAGACTGACGCTGCCGAGCCGAATCCCAGGCGCAGAATCGGCTTATACCTCTCGTATGGAAACGATTGCTCTTTGGGCATCTCAGACCTGCAAGTACATGCAGATCGTGTTGAGTCAACGCTGTCGCTGTGGTTGGCGAGCGGGTTTTTGCAGTTCGGGCAAATGGAATCGCTCGCCATAAATCGGTTATTGCGCTGATTGTTGAGGTGGTTGTGTTGGTTGCTGAAGCGGTTGTTGTTGTTGTTGTTGTTGTTGTTGTTGTTGTTGGTGTTGTTGTTG
>CAZISK010000836.1:0-4019 GCA_964541355.1 uncultured Candidatus Obscuribacterales bacterium | reverse complement strand
ATATCCGCCAGAGCGACCGGCACCGCCGCCAGAGCGACCACCGCCGCCGCCAGCCCGACCGGCACCATAACCGCCACCGCCGGCGCGACCGCTGCCACCATAACCGCCACCGCCACCGGTGCGACCGCCGCTCGAAGCACGACCACTTCCGGCAGGGCGGCCGCGACCGCCTCCACCAGCGCGACCCCGGCCTGCTCCTTCGGAACGTCCTCGATCTTCTCCGGCCTCGTCACCGCTTCGCCCTTCGTCACGATATCCACCCGAGCGGGCGCGATCCCAATTTCCGCCGCCACGTCCGTATGAACGTCCTGACTCGGAATCATCGTTTCGCTTATAGTGACCTCGTCCGCGCGAATCTGCTCGATCTCTTCCTTGACCGAACTCTTCCTGATTTAGCCGCTCATCCTTGCGAAATCGCTGGTTATCAGCTTCATCTTCCTCGTTAAAGGAGATGCCGCGCTTGTCTTGCCCGGTTCGATTTTCGGAGGCATCCTCAGAAGGACTACCCTCGGCTGATTCGAGACCTTCAACTTTGTCTTCTCCAGTTGATGATGCTGCTCGTTCAGACTCGGCACGCCATGTGCCGGTGCGTACCCTGGCTTCCGATTTAAATTCGGCTTTGTATCGGTTCCTCTGGTCGATGGGACCAGCCTGGGCCAAAATTACGTATTTAATGGCTTCTGTTAGATAAAGCTTAAGCGGGATGTTTGCCTGATCTGCCAGCTCCGTGGCCAGATTCAGCAGCCGAGGACTTAGATATAGCTGTACATTGTCGGGACGCTCCTGTCTTTGCCTGGAACGATCAAAACCACGTTCGCCGCCACCGTCCTGCGGCTCACCTTCAGAGCGCCGTTTGCGCGTTTCCTTGTAGGAAGAGGTTTCCTCGTCGCTCATTCGCCTGACACGGCGTTTGGGGGGGCCACCCTTTGATTTATCGTGTTTCATGAGCCTGCCTATATATCTATGAATGCGAGATCATACAACTTCAAGGTATGCGTTGTATCTTTCATAGGTTCTGGCTTTGGAAAACATTACAGGAAAACGGCTCCCTTTGCCAAAAGGCAAACCCTTATCGGTTTGCCTTCCTGAAAAACAGCGAAGATCGCCAGCCTCAGTCTTTGTTTGACCGAAGCACGGACTGAACCAGCATTGTTTTCAATCGTTTGTCTGCTTCACCCATATCAGCCGCGAGGTTGGCTGCTGATCTCGGCATTGTATAAAACGTTCTCGCCTCGTATTTGCCGTGCCCCCAGATGGTGACCGACATCTCCTCCGCGTAACCGCGGCCGAATTCGCCCTTTCCACCGCCGTCGTAATGATAGGCCGCAAACTTCAGCCCCAACTCCGGAGGTGGTCCGCTATCGTTGTTGGTGACAAGCTCAACCGGATAGCGCAAAACCTTATTGAGTTCGTCGACGACCTTCTGCAGTATTTTCTTTCCTTCCCCCTTTTCTAACCCGTGATCGTGCCTCAGATCATGCAACATCATGTCTAGACCGGCCATGTGTCCAGTCACCAGCGCTTTGTAGACTTTCTTCGTGTACTCGTCTTTAAACAGATCGTCAGCCTTCTTTGTCGATTCGGCTACATCGGCTTTCGTTGGTGATTCCGCCTCTTCTTTGACCAAGTCGGGTTTGTTCTTCTCCCACTTGTTCTGATTCTCGGAGGGCTCTTTACCGGGAGGATTTTCTTGCGCGATTGGCTTCTCCGCGCTTGTGGGCTCCGTGCTCGTCGATTTCTCGGCGCTTACTGGTTGGTCTTTGCTGGAGGACCGCGTGTCCGAACTGGCAATCATCATGTCGAAAACACGTGCGGACAACGCCGCCTGTGGCTCTGGCATTGAACTTTCTGGGGACTGTTCATAGTTAACCATTTCATTGCCTCATAGACGTGATAAACAGGCAGGTCACGCCGATCGCGCCGAGGCTCTCTCGGTGGCGCTTCGCTTTGCGATATGCCTCTACAGGTAATACCGCAGACCGAGAGGTCCACATGCGTGGTTGATATGTGGGCTGTACCTCAGTTGTCTGCTTGAACTCAGCTTATCGAACTTTTGTTACAAAGTCGTATCTGCAATTGTGCGGGACCGTCGACCGACTATATCGGTTAATTTCTCTTCTTTGACATTAAAATTCGGCTCATTTCTATAGCGCTGAATGGCGCGCTAGTGCAGGTATTCAGCGCGGTGCATCAACTTGTAAGCGAAAGTGCAAGAATGCAGATTTAACACCGCCATAGGTAAATCTCCACACGGTTATCCCCACGAAAACGGCGGTGCTGCCCGAAAGAAACTGAGATTTACTGAAGTATCAAAACAAAAATCTCTGACGCTTTGATGACCGTCATCTTTGAAATCGGAATTGGAGCTTTGAGCAGCCAACATTTGTTGTTAAACTGAACACCTTCAGGGCTGAGATCCCCAAGGTCAAAACCGTTGCTCAAACTCGTCGGTCATCCGCTGATCACCTCCTTCAAGGGATTCCACCAGCGTCTTAATATGCCTTCACGTTGTCTCACTGCGACTGCTTTCTTACTCGTGCTCTTGCTGTGCGGGACATTGCCGGCATCTTCTGGAGCAGCTGATTGGACCATAACTATTTCGACCAGGCACATGGATAGAACACTGGATTTCCCTGAAGCGAAATTGCAGCCGCTCATCAAAGCCACGATAAAGTTCGAGCAAGGGTTGGAACAACAAAGCGAGGATGAGAGAAAGCTTGCCGAAGCCGGCTACATCACGGAAGAGGCGGTTCCGCCATCCTTGTACGAAGACATTTATTACAGCAGGTCGATTCCCGTAGGGCTGCGGAGATTTAACTCTCTTGCAATCAGACCGGGCACTCCCGGATCGATACGAGTTTTAATTGGCGACAGCCGGTTCAGACAAGAGGAGGCTCATGCAGCGGCTAACGCTTCGGTGAGAATATTCCTTGACGCGTTTCTCAAGAAATCTGCTCTTAGAACGATTGTAGTATCAAAGGACAATTTTGATCTTTTCGTGGAAGGGCTTCAGCGTTATGGCTTTCGAAAAGTGCAAATCAGCACGGAGAGCCCGCTTAGCGCGCTAATTGTCGTAAGCGTCAGGTCGGAATCGCACAGTCGGGTGGAGTATCTCGCCTATGGCTTTTAGCTGTTCAGGAAATTTCTGTAGAAACTCTCGCGGCAGCACTTTGTTCCTGGTGGTTTGTGTTGCGTTCATGATTATTGCCGTGGCGATGATATTTGTCTGCCTCTACATGGTGATGAACCAACAGCGTCGCAACGAGAGCAAAGCGGAAGAGCTGGCCCTTACTATGTCTACTGCAATCAACCGAAACGATTGGATCGGCGATATCAATTCGATGACCGGCTATTCAAGGGAATTAGTGTTTTCCTCCAGGCAGGCACTAAATACGGTGATGAACAGCTATCCTCAGTTAAAACCTCTTGCCACACAGCTTTTAGACGAGTCCAGATCGTCTGCCTTAATCGTAGGGCTTGATAAAAAAAGTTTGATTGCTCACATTGCTAAAACGGTCGAAAAGGATATCCAATCTGCAAATGCGAAGAGCGTTAAGCAGCGAGGTCTAACATTGCCATGGGTTTCCACCGGTGTGGCTAAAGTTCGGAACGTCAGTATCGGATTTATTGACGGTGTTTCGAGTAATGTCCGTGCACCGCTGGCGATACCTGAGCTGAAAGAAAATGACATTAGTCAGAAGTATCTCGAGGAAAAAACGTTGCTCTACAACGCCAATATCAATGCTCGTCTTCCGGCTCCCGATGACGATATCAACTTCACTATATGTTCACTTCCAGCCATGGTTAAGGACACGGTAAGCCCTGCCAGACTGGCAAGCAACGAAGAGTTCAGGCAATTTGTTACGATCGAGCCTGGCCAGCGCGTGGATCTATCCAAGTGCGAGCAGCTACCATCAGCGGTGCAGGTCAAATGCGTCATGAGCATGTCGTCGAGTACTGCCAATAAGAAGGTTGCAGGCGAGGTGATGGTGGCGGCCACAGCTGCTTCACCGGGCGCG
>CAZISK010000835.1:0-4021 GCA_964541355.1 uncultured Candidatus Obscuribacterales bacterium | reverse complement strand
GGCTGATCGACCATTTTAACGAAAGGAATTAGCGTGCCGATTGTTTCCCGGAATGGCTGCGGTCAGGCAGGCTTGACGAGAGCGCGATGAACAAAAATCTGGACAGATGCAAGCCTTATCCATTCGAGAGGCTCAGTGAGCTGCTTGCCGATAGCGTGCCTGACCCGTCGAAGAGAGCGATTCGCTGGTCTATAGGCGAACCGGCTCATCTTGCGCCGGAATTCGTCAAACGTGCTCTTGCTGAGAATTTGTCCGGGTTGAGCCATTACCCGCTCACCTTAGGCTCGGACGCTCTCAGGGAGGCGATTGCCCGCTGGCTGGTAACTCGCTTTTCTCTTCCGGAACGATCTGTGGATCCGGCTACGCAGGTGCTGCCTGTATCAGGTACTCGCGAGGCGCTTTTCTCGTTCGCTCAGGCGGTGGTTAACGCCGGAAGCGAGACCCTTGTCGCTATGCCGAATCCGTTTTACCAGATATACGAAGGCGCCGCTCTGCTTGCTGGCGCGGCTCCCTTGCTTTTCGATCTGGAAAGTGGCAACGGATTTCTTCCCGACTTTCAATCAGTTGGAGAGGACGTTTGGAAGCGGGTTCAATTGATTTACGTTTGTTCCCCTTCTAATCCGGCGGGCAGCTGTATGACCATGGAAAAGTGGCATGAGCTCCTCGAGTTATCCAATCGTTTTGGATTTATTATCGCTTCCGACGAGTGTTACTCGGAGATCTATCTGGACGAGGAGCAAGCACCGCTCGGACTTCTGGCCGCTGCAACAAGTCTCGGCAATGTCGAGTTCAAAAACTGTGTAGTCTTTCATAGTCTGTCCAAACGCTCCAATCTGCCTGGTTTGCGCTCCGGATTCGTAGCCGGTGATCGAGAAGTTCTCTCCAAGTACCGACTGTATAGAACCTATCAGGGCTGTGCGCTGCCGCCTCCGACGCAGGCAGCCAGCACGGCGGCCTGGCAGGATGAGGAGCATGTGCGGGACAACCGGACGCTCTATCGGCGTAAATTCGACGCCGTATTGAGCATCCTCAAGCCGGTGATGGCAGTCGATCGGCCTCAAGCCTCCTTCTACCTCTGGCCTTCGGTCGACCTGGACGATACTTTATTTGCGAAGCAGCTTTTCGAGGAGGAAAACCTGCTTGTTCTGCCGGGTTCTTACATCTCACGAACCAATCATGGAAAAGATCCAGGGCAGGGTCGATTGAGAATGGCTCTAGTAGCTTCATATGAAGAATGTGTCGAGGGCGCCCAGCGGATGGCTTCTTTTGTGGAGCGTCGAAAATGACCCACGATGGCAGGTGATTCAGATGTTTGTTGGTTAATGGTGTGAAAACGGAGCTTGTATGTCTGATCTAAAACAAATCATTGAAGAAGCCTTTGAGAATCGAGCCCTGATAAAGCCAGGCAACGCCGAGAAAGACCTTCGCGAGGCCGTTATGGAGGCTCTCCACCTGCTCGACACTGGTGCTTGCCGTGTTGCCGAAAAGGTGGATGGGCGCTGGATTGTCAACGAATGGCTTAAGAAGGCGGTTCTGCTTTCATTTCGGATAGAAGACAATGCCATCATGCCGGGCGCTCATACCAATTACTGGGACAAGGTTCCGAGCAAGTTCGCCAACTACACGGAGGCTGAATTTCAGGCAGGCGGATTCCGGATTGTGCCACCAGCAGCGGTGCGTCGCGGATGCTATATCGCTTCCGATGTCGTCGTAATGCCGTCTTTCATCAACATTGGCGCTTACGTGGATTCCGGAACAATGGTCGACACCTGGGCGACAGTTGGCTCCTGTGCCCAGATTGGTAAGAACGTGCATTTGTCTGGTGGTGCGGGAATCGGCGGGGTGCTGGAACCTTTGCAGGCCAGTCCAACGATCATCGAGGATAACTGCTTCATCGGCGCCCGCTCGGAAGTGGTTGAAGGCGTAGTGGTGGAGGAAGGTTCCGTAATCTCCATGGGCGTTTTCCTTGGCCAGAGCACAAGGATATACAATCGCGAAACCGGCGAAATCACATTCGGTCGTGTTCCGGCTGGCTCCGTGGTAGTGTCCGGTAATTTGCCCAGTCAGGACGGTTCCTGCAGCCTTTATTGCGCTGTAATAGTTAAACAGGTGGACGCAAAAACACGCAGCAAAGTCAGTTTAAATGAGCTTCTCCGCACCCCCTGAATCATTCCCGGATGTTTGGAGCGCAAAGATAGAATCGAAGCGGGGTAAGTTGAAAGAGGTTCGCCAGCAGCAGAGGAGATTATCAGTGTCCGATTCGCTAGATCTAACAATAGAGCTGGTGCGAAAACCTTCAGTCAGTCCGGATGATGCGGGCTGTCTGGATGTTGTCATTCGACGATTGCGCGGTATGGAGTTTTCGGTTCAGCGACTCGATTTCGGCACAACATCCAATTTGTGGGCCACACATGGAGAAGGTGCTCCGTTATTGGCATTTGTCGGTCACACTGATGTCGTCCCTCCAGGACCGCTTCTTGATTGGGAGTCGCCGCCATTCGATCCGGAAGAGCGTGATGGCAAGCTCTATGGCCGTGGTACTGCCGACATGAAGAGCGGTATTGCAGCGTTCATTACTGCCGTCGAGCGTTTTCTTGTCGACAACAAAGACCACTCCGGCACTGTCGCGTTGCTATTAACCAGCGATGAAGAGGCTGATGCCAGCAACGGCACGATCAAGGTTGTGGAGCACCTGGCCTCCCGCGGCGTAAGAATTGATTATTGTCTGGTCGGTGAGCCCAGCTCCTCAAGCGTCGTCGGCGACACGATTAAGAACGGCAGGAGAGGCTCACTGCATTGCAGGCTGAAGTTCAAAGGGCAACAGGGACACGTCGCCTATCCCGAGAAGGCGCTCAATCCTGTCCATGCCGCTCTCGGTGCGTTGCATGAGCTGGTTTCGACCCGCTGGGACGATGGCAATGAGTTTTTCCCAGCCACATCCTTTCAAATCTCCAACATCAACGCTGGAACCGGCGCCGACAACGTCATTCCAGGAGTGCTTGAAGTCGTATCAAACTTTCGATTCTCGACGGAACAGACGGAGGAAAAGCTGAGGACGGCTGCTGAAGCCATTCTTAACAAGCATGGCGTGGACTATGAAGTGACCTGGCGATTGTCCGGGCTGCCTTTTTTGACTGCCGGCGGAAGGCTGTTGGAGTGTGTCAAAGAATCGGTGCAAGAGGTTGTCAATATCGTTCCTGTCCTCTCGACATCTGGGGGTACTTCGGACGGACGCTTGATCGCTCCTACCGGCGCCGAGGTGATCGAACTCGGTGTAATCAACTCTTCTATCCATCAGATTAACGAGCATGTTGATATAAAAGACCTCGACACGCTAAGCGCGATTTTCGAGAAAGTGCTGGAGAAGATATTGCGCTAGCGCACTTGGCAATATCAATTATGTGTGTGTCTTAGCGCGGATCGCGTAACCTCAATTATTTGTTAGACGGTATTCAGAGATTCGAGAACATTTAGTCCTTCACACTTTTCCTTCAACGAGCTAACAATGCGAGTTTCAGCAGTTTTGTGTAAAGAATGTGAGTAGATGTTTAACCGCTAGCCGTCGCCCTGCGGTGTTACAAACCAGCTCACGACCTTTATCTCGCCCGAACGGGTTGCTATTAGTAGTCATGTTTCACAGTCCATGTTTACCTGCTACCACCCCTAGAACCTAGTCAGGCAGCCAGTTTTCAACCTCAACATCCGGAGTGACATCCGTGTTGGAGGTCCGTCTATCCACAGGCGACGATGGTGAAGACGCTGATGAGGACCGGATGCTTGTCAAGGGTGGTGTCGGTGACTGTCTTACACTTGTCTCATCTCTTCTGTCGCAAGAGCGGTGTAGCCAAGACGAATAGCAGCTCGTCGTGAGTACTTTCGCTGTTCCCGGCATTCTCGTTTGGGAATAGCCGACTCTCACACAATTGCACGCAACACAGGAGGTCGTATGACTGCGACTGCCGACAAAAAGAAAGTGATCCGAGAGTACGGATTGCCTTGCCAACCGGTGACCCAGACGATC
>CAZISK010000834.1:0-4024 GCA_964541355.1 uncultured Candidatus Obscuribacterales bacterium | reverse complement strand
AGGGACAGTACGAGAAGGCGACGAATAAATACAAAGCTGCCCATGCTCTTGCTCCAGACGACTTTGAAACCAACAAAGTGTGCGGACATTCTTTCGGTGCAATTACAAAAAATCAGGAGTCTATCGTCTATTTCAAAAGAGCTCTAGAGATCAATCCGAAGGCGATCGATTGCTGGATAGGCTTGGCCCATGTCTACATGGTCAACCTGAAAAAACAAGCCGAGGCGGAAAGGGTACTAGCTCAGCTGCTCTGGGAGGTCAAAGATGATAGAGCGCGAATTTATTGCGACATGGCATACATCTACGTGCTGGCAGGCTTCCCGAATAAGGCGTTGGCGTACGCTCAAAAGTCGCTCGAAGCAGACAAAAACTATTTGGTGACCTACGCAGTGAAGTCGCAAGCGCTGGCTCAATTGGGACAATTCGACCGAGCGGTATCTATGTTTGCAAAATCGGTCAGCGTGATACCGCTCGACAAGTGCAGGAAGATTGCTAACATTCTGTGCGAGAAAAAAGCATATCAACAGGTTCTCAAGGTTACTGACGAAGCGTTGAAACGCTTTCCAAGTGACTTATTTCTCTGGCAGACGCGAGGATTCGCGGCAAACGGTCTCAATCAATCGCTGGAAACATATCGCAGCTTGAGACGATCGATTGAGTTAGGCAACAACGAGTCGGTCGTTTTTCTAACTTGTGCAACCAACGGCATCAAATGTGATAAATCAGGCACGAAAGAGATACTAAAGATGGCGGTCGCGAAAGCTCGCACACCGTTAGAGCTCGACGTCGCCTGCCGGCTTCTCAGTGAGGTCGGCATGACGAAGGAAGCGATCGCACTGCTCACGAAAGCCATCAACCAGAACCCCAGGACGGCCGGTCATTACAGTACCCGGGCGCAATTGTTTCTGATTTTGCATGATGAAAGTAGCGCGGCAAAAGATTTGCTCAAATCAACGTCACTCGAACCCAGTCTCGTAAGTGACCAACATCTCCTCGGCAATATGTTCGCCACCAGAGGTGATTTCGCCGCCGCCGAGCACAGATTTCGCGAGGAGGCGAAGAACTCGAAGGACCCGCTGCCACACTGGTCTCTCGCCAGGATACGCATGGCACAAAAACGATTCAAGGCTGCCCAATCCGGGCTCGAGCAGGCTATCATGAGATTTCCCAACGATGCCGGTCTTCATGAATTGCAAGGTGATGTTTATGAAGAGCTGCTCTTGCCGGATCGCGCCATTCAAGAGTTCTCCGCCGCCATCCGTCTCGACCCTCTCAACGATGGAGCTCTCATCAAAAAAGGAAAGTCGTTAGAAACGTTGAGCAAGACCGTAGAGGCTTTGTTGACATTGACCGAGGCCACCCGGCTTAATCCTCTCGGTTCTGCCTATGGCGAAAGAGCCATGCTGCTCAGACAACACTACCGAGACGGTGCAGCGGTGCGGGACTTCACTCGAGCGATAGAGCAGAGCGACTCGATAGCCACCAACCTGTCTAATCGCGGTAGTGTCTACGAGCGCTGCGGTGAAATTAACAAAGCGATTCAAGACTATTCGGCAGTATTAGCGCTAAAGCCGATGCGACCGACCACCTTACGGCAGCGCGGCAAGCTGTTAATCGAGAAGGGCGAGTTTCAGCTGGCCTGGCGGGACGCCGACCGGGCTGTCCGTGCGGAGCCGGAGGCACCAATCAATTACATATTCAGGGCCAAAGCGAATTTGAACATCGGCAGATACAAGGCCGCTAATGATGATTACAGCATCGCATTAAAATTGGCTCCTTCCGCCGATACCTACAGGTGCCGCGCCGCCGTTCGCAAGCTGCTGCATGACGAAGCGGGATACCTCGAAGACATCAAGAAGGCAAAATCAATCGACAACCAACCTGAAGACATCCATTTTTATCCGAAGTCGAAAAAACGGTAAGAAGTTTCCTGTTTCACCGCCGCGGACTGCCTGTTTACTAGCTTTCTTCTCCCCGGGTCGAAACACTCACCCTCAAGGTGGGTGTTTTGCTATATTAGCTTCGCCGGATTTGATGAGACAAAAGCTGGGGAATATAACCAGAAGCAGTAAAGGTGTTTCATGACGAAAACAAACTCAGACAATGATGACGGAGCAATCAAACGCGACGGCGTCAGTAAAGAAGAGAGCTCGGCCGACGACAAGCTTCGCGTCGATACAGAGCAACAACCGTCTAAGGCCGAACAAAATCCGCTCAACTTGCTACTTTCGATGGCTACCGACGATAACGTCGAGAATGACCAGGGACAGGAAATTAAGGTTCAAAACGCCAGATCCTCCCCGGATAAAGTGCTCCTGACCAGGAGCGAGATGCAAAAGTATGAAGAGTACAAGCAGCAGTGGTCCAACATGCTGAAGCAGCCCCAAGAAGCATTTGACGCGCTGGAAAGACGTGAGCGACAGATTATCCAGGCAGCAAAAACGCACGACTGGGATACGCTGGACAAGCTAAAGATTGAAGTCGATCAAGACCTGGAGCGCATGACCTACATCTTTGGCGGATTGACTTCCAGTTTCAAATCAGCCGATTCCGCAGAGTAACGCGCTAGACTTCAGGCTCTTCCAGTCCGCAGGGAAGTTCGATCCAAAACGTGCTTCCTTTGCCGAGTTCGCTTTCAACGCCGATCTTTCCGCCGTGAGCATCCACCAACATTTTGCTTATGGCAAGCCCGAGCCCAGTGCCCACGCCGGCATCAGTTGAGCGCACCTGCTTGAATCGCTCGAATATCATCTCTTGCTTATCTGCTGCGATTCCACGCCCCTGATCCTGAACGCGAATAAGTAGTGTGCCATCATTCCTGGTGGCAGTCGTAAACACAACCTGACCGCCCTCGGAAAATTTGACGGCGTTGGAGAGCAGATTTACGAGCACCTGAATGAGCCGGTCTTCATCACAGAACAGGCGCAGATCCACGGTCTTGCATTGCAAGGTGACGTCCTTCTTGGCTGCCGTGGGTGCCACCGCATTCATCGCTTTCTCTAAGATCGACGAGATATCGTTATAAGCAAACTCCAGTCGGACGTTGCCCGACTCAATCCTGGCAATTTCAAGCAGATCGCCGGTCAGACGAAGCAGGCGAGCGACATCGTCCTGAATGTGAATCAAAGCCCGTTGACCGGCACTGGAGAGCTTATTCAATCCATCGGCAGCAGCCAGTTCGGCACCGATCTGAATCGAAGTCAGAGGGGTCCGCAAATCGTGGCTAACAACAGCGACGAACTCCTGCTTCAACTTCTCCATCTGTTCGCGGACAGTGACGTCGGCGGCGCTTACCAGATACTTCTTTCGTCCAGCATGATTAAACTGAGATAGATACAGTTCAACAGGCAGAAAGCCAGCCGCGGTGCGCATCGTCCACACCTTAGGCAATGAGCTGCCCTTGATGGACTCAATATTGAAGTTGTCTTCTTCAATTAAAGACGAGAGCGACTTGCCGATCATGGCATCGGCCGTATAAAGAAGAAGCTCCTCAGAGCGCGGATTCACCGACTCGATAACACCATCATCAGTGCACACAAAAATGCCAACCGGCATGTTTCGCAATATGGCTTGCTCCTTATCGCGCGCCTCAGCAAGCTGCGTGGACATTTCATGAAAGCTGGCGTCAAGATTCGCGATTTCATCTTTTCCCGACATTGGTTGATGAAGAGCCAGACCCTGCCAGTACCGGGAAATGTTATCGCTAACGACCGCAAGTCGCCTCGTAATCCCTCGACTGAACCCGATGGCAAGTGCTACCAGCGTGAACAGATTCACATAGAAGAGCGAGTCGAAAAAGGTCTTCAACGACTGCTTGATCTCGACATCTTTGGATGCGGAAATGGCAGCAAGTTTGCCATGCTTAACGAAAATGGTCTTGACAATAGATTTGACATCTTCAACCTGTGGCATGACTTCGTTCTGCAAGAAGTGTCGAGTTATTGTGAATGCTTCAATCGGCGATTCATTGCGAACCTCTTCATGCACCTGTTTCAAATCGTCGAGACACATGGACGTTTGCGCG
>CAZISK010000833.1:0-4052 GCA_964541355.1 uncultured Candidatus Obscuribacterales bacterium | reverse complement strand
TGGCTGTCACACCTGCAGCATCGCCTGTAAGAATGTATGGACGGATCGCCCGGGCGCCGAATACATGTGGTGGAACAACGTAGAGACCAAGCCCGGAACAGGCTTTCCGATCAGCTGGGAAGATCAGGATCACTACAAGGGCGGCTGGAAGCTCACCGGCAACAACGGTTCACGCAAATTGGAATTGCGCAGCCAGAACAAACTCGATTCATTCATCAAGCTCTTTTACAATCCCAATCAGCCCGGACTGGAAGACTACTACGAGCCCTGGACGTATAAATATGCTGAACTGTTCGACGCCCCCGAAGGCGACGATCAACCCACAGCTATTCCAATCTCTCAGATTACTGGACAACCTGTTGAAATCGATCGCGGTCCTAACTGGGACGATGACCTCTCTGGATCGCCTTTGTACGCGGAAAACGATCTTAATTTAGAAGGTCTCTCGGATGAAGAGCGCGAGCAACTCTTCGAGATTGAACGGATCGCGATGATGTATGTGCCTCGAATTTGTAACCACTGTGCCAATCCGAGCTGTGTTGCATCCTGCCCCTCCGGCGCTCTCTATAAGCGCGGAGAAGACGGTATTGTCCTTATCAATCAAGATATGTGTCGGGGCTGGCGGGCTTGTATATCGGCTTGTCCGTATAAGAAGATTTACTACAACTGGAAAACCGGGAAATCGGAAAAGTGCATATTGTGCTATCCGAAATTAGAAACCGGACAGATTCCAAACTGCTTCCAATCGTGCGTTGGTCGAATTCGTTACCTGGGTGTGCTGCTCTATGATGCCGATAGAGTTGCCGATGCGATGCAAGTACCTGACCATGCTCTTGTTGAGTCTCAGCGCAGTGTCATATTAGATCCGTTCGACGAAAAGATCGTCGAGCTTGCTAAAAAGAACGGCATCAGCGACGAGTTCATTAAGGCTGCACAACTTTCGCCTGTGTACAAATACGTTATGCAGTGGAAAATCGCCCTGCCATTGCATGTGGAATATCGAACCATGCCGATGTTGTTCTATGTGCCACCACTTTTACCAGTCATGGGTAAGGTCGATAATGGTATTTACGAAAATCCGGTCGAGCATTTTTTCACTTGTCTGGAAAAATCACGACTGCCGATTAAGTATCTTGCCCGACTGTTCAGTGCCGGTAATGAAGAAATTATCGAGTCGGTAATGAAGAAACTCATGGCAGTGCGTTATTACAAACGATCTTTGGAAATGGATGATATCGATATCGTCAAGGTCAGCCGCATGATGAGGGAGGGCGCGATTACTCCCGATGAAGCGGAGGCAATCTATCAATTGACTGCATTGCCAACCATAGATCAACGTTTTGTCATACCCGAGATTCAGCGAGAGGAAGCCATCGAGAGCACTTGCAACCCCGAGATTTGCAAAGGCTCCTGTGGTTTGGGAGTGACTCAATCACCGGAGAGGGGACCATAATGAGCCTGGAATTGGGAACAAAAATGGGAACGAAAAAGGGCATAGCTCTTGCTCAGTTCGGACAGATGTTGGGCTATCCTGCACTAGGACACAGTGAGCATCTAGAGAGACTCGCTTCCAGTATCGAGTCCGCTTATCCAGAATCAAAAAAAACGCTTCAACAATTCACCACAGGGATGGCGGAGAAATCTCTGGGCGAACAAGAGGAGCTGTTCACGAGAACCTTTGATCTTGCGGCGATTTGCAGCTTGTATGTCACTGGATACATATTCGGTGATGAGAATTTTGATCGCGGCACGCTGATGGCCATACTTGGAGATAAATACGCAGAACTTGGCTTCAATACAAACGGCGAACTTCCCGATCACCTGTCGATTCTCTTGGTTTTTTCGTCCTGGATCGATGAGGAAGCGCTCAATGAACTGATCCAATTCTGCTTGCTCGAGCCGGTAACCGAGATGGTCGACAGACTTAAAGACTCAGACAACCCATATTTCTTTTTGCTGTCCAGCGTTCTTGTCGTTTTGAAAACGGATCTGCCCCGGGGGAACTAGGTGATGATAGACAATCTGTTGTTTGTAGTTCTACCTTATCTGGCGCTGTTCACATGCGTGTTCGGCTCCATTTACAGGATGCGCAAGCACCCAATGACCTACTCTTCTTTGTCATCGCAGTTTCTAGAGGGGAAGGGGCTGGTATGGGGATCATTGCCTTGGCACATCGGAATTATTCTTATCCTGCTGGCGCATGTGGTGGCATTTGTTTTGCCGGGTTTCTGGCAGAGCCTGATGTCGCACCAATCAGTATTGATGGTTGTCGAGTCGATTGGCTTGGGACTTTCTGTACTGTGTCTGGTCGGTCTGGTTATTCTGATCCTTAGACGACTGACTTCATCTAAACTGCAGGCCGTTACGTCTACTATGGATCTCGTCGTCATTCTACTGCTCTTGTTGCAGGTTGGACTGGGAGCTGCTATCGCAGTGCACTGCAAATGGGGAAGTTCATGGTGTTCGGGCACAACAACACCTTACTTGTGGAGCATTTTGACGCTGCAGCCGGATGTGAAATACATTATTGATTTGCCGCTTGTCGTTAAGGCGCACATTGTTGCTGCATGGGCACTTTTTATCGTGATACCGTTCTCTCGACTAATCCACATGTTTGCCGTTCCGATTGAATATCTGTTTCGTCCGCCTCAAAATGTTGTTTGGACGAATCCGCGTAAATTGCAGTCCGAAGATCAACCTTTTGCCGCTGATGAAGCCAGGCGAGACTTTGTTAGAGCCTTCGTGGGAATCTCAGTTGGAGGTCTTCTGTTGTCGGTTGGTACATTCGATAAAGTCTTCTCCTTCTTCTTCGGTCCACGGTTGGGGCGCAAAGAGGAGACCGAATTTATGGAGTTGAAGATGGAGCGTCTTCAAGCTACGGTAGATCAGCGCAAACTCGAACTGGAGAGGCATGCCGCCAATTACATATTGGTAGGTTCGTTGTCCGATTTAGATGCGGAGACCGGGAAATATTTCATCGACTACAAAATGCAACCGGCAATCGCATTCAAGGGCAAGGACGGTCTGCCTCTTTTAATTTCGGCCAAGTGCACCCATCTGGGATGCACTGTCGGCAATAAAGTGGATGAAAATGGCAAAATCCTCTGTCCATGCCATGTATCATACTTCGACATCCAGACTGGTGCCCCCAATGACGGTGCTCCGGCTAAAGAACCACTTCCTCATCTGGGCTGGGTGATTATGGACGAACGAGGAAAGGTATTGTCCAGTCGCGATCAAAAGGGTGACACCCAGGGAGCGGTTCCGTCCGAATGCCAGGCGACGGCGAGGGTATACATCGCCAAGGAGCAGGAGGAAACCACATGATCAAACTTGGCACCGCTTTCAATACTATCTCACAGTTCATAGGCGAGAGATTTCCGGTAGAAAAACTCAACTACCATTCGATGGTCGAGAAAAAAGAAGTTCCAATACACCGCATGAGCTGGGGTTATTACACCGGCGGACTGACCATGTTCTTCTTCATGATTCAGGTGATTACCGGCTTATTTCTGCTCTTCTACTATCAACCAACGGTAAGCGACGCTCATATGTCCGTGGAGTACATCAATAAATACGTCGCCGGCGGTGCACTGATCCGCAATATGCATGCCTGGTCTTCCTCGTGCATGATCTTTTTTGTGATGGTTCACTTGCTTACGGCCTTTGCCATGAAGTCATTTGAAAAGCCGCGAGAGATCACCTGGATTGCCGGCGTGATACTTCTGTTTATTACATTTACGTTCGGCTTTACCGGTTATCTTTTGCCCTGGAATCAAATAGCGGTTAATGCCACCAAAGTTGGTTTGCAATCGGTTGAGTACGTCGGTGAGGTATTGAAGGCTATCTTCGGACCTGGTCAAATCGCAGAAGTGCCCAGGATCTTGCGTGAAACCTTTCAGGGAGAATCCACGGTTGGACAGTCGACGCTCGGTCGATTCTATGCACTGCATGTGGTGATTTTGCCTCTTATTCTGGGAGCCTTTCTTGGCGTGCATCTTCTTTCAGTGCAGCTTCATGGCATGAGCCAGGGCGTAGATCAACCTGCGAAG
>CAZISK010000832.1:0-4054 GCA_964541355.1 uncultured Candidatus Obscuribacterales bacterium | reverse complement strand
AATTCAAAAACCTCTATTTGAAGAAATTTTTGCTGCTCTCAACACTTGTATCGCCGCGATGGTGCAGAAAGTAAGCGAAATCTCGGAAGAGCTCGAGTCCCTCAGGGCGAAGAAAGACAGGATTCACGACGAGGTGACTGCTCAGGAGATCGCTAAGACCAAACTTGATCAAGAGGTCATTCGCGTAATCGAGCAGCGTAAGCAACGCCAGATGTCGCACTTTGACATCAATCGCGAACTGCAAGCGGTGAAACTAGAGATTGCTCAGATTCTCGAGACTAATCCTAACTATGAGCCGCCCAACAGCAAGACCGTTGAGGAGCTTAAGAAAGAGGTCGAGCGTCTGGAAAGAAGAATGAGGCAGCTTGAGCCTGTCAACATGAAGGCACTCGAGGACTACAACACCACCGAGCAACGCCAGAATGAGCTTGATGAAAACCTCGCCACGCTTGAATCTGAGAAAGAAGAGATTCTCCAGCGAATCGACGGATACGGCGAGCTCAAGAAGAAAACCTTTATGGAAGCTTTCGAAGCTGTCAATATAAACTTCCAGGAGATCTTTTCAGAACTCAGCCACGGTCACGGTCGTCTCGAACTGGAACACCCGGAAAGCCCGTTCGAAGGTGGTTTGATCATAAGAGCGCAACCGCGCGACAAGAAGATGCAACGCATCGAAGCTCTTTCCGGCGGAGAGAAATCGCTTACGGCATTGTCGTTCGTGTTCGCCTTCCAGCGCTTCGCTCCGGCACCGTTCTATGCCTTTGACGAAGTCGATATGATGCTTGACGGCGCCAACGCCGATAGATTGGCCCGGATGGTGAAGCGGCAATCGTCTACCGCTCAATTCGTCGTAGTCAGTCTGCGTCGCCCGATGATAGAAAACTCCGATCATGCCATCGGCGTCTCACTGCGAGCCGACGGCTACTCTCGTGTCGTCGGTATTCACGAAATCAAGATACCAGAGCCGCACGGAATTCAGCCAATCGATAAGACTGACACACCTGAAGCTCACGCAATGGGAGCGTAATCACCGCGATGGATGTAACAGATCCAACACCATCTGTAAGCACATCAGACATCTCCTACACCGTACCCTTCTCAGCAAGCGGAAAGGATCAGGCCCATACGGTATCGGAGTCTGAGTCGGAGCGCGCCGTAGAGCAAGCGGAAGCGCAACAACCGCAGGTTGATGAATCGATCCAGGATGCGACAGATGCGCCGATCGCGCAAGACTTGAAGCAACCATACCCGGTTCTCGAGATTGCAGAGTCTCCAGCAACGGCCGATTGGTCGGAACCACCTGTGGTGAATGAGGGCGCTATTGCTCAGGAACCTTTAGAACCACCAATAGTGCTCGAAGTCAACGCAGAAGAGCTTATTCAGCAGGCCGGCGGGGACAGCGTGGCACCTGCCGACGGTATCGAGATTCTCGTCAGACTCGCTCAAAAGGGGGAGATCGATCCAAAAGCCGTAGACATCATCGACGTAACCGACAAGTTCTTGAAACTTATCGCAGCGGCCCCTAAGGAAAACCTGCGGCAGAGCGGAAAGATTCTGTTCCATGCTTGCGTCTTGCTGAGAATGAAGGCTGAAGCTCTTTTGAATTTTTCGGCAGATGAACCTTCCGGCGACGACTTCATGGATTTCGAGGACGGAGACGGTTTGCTCTACGACTCCAACGCTCAAGAGGTCGGAAGACAAATTACCCTCAAGGACCTGGAGCGCGCCATCGTCAGACGATCGCAACGCCGACAGGTTCGAAAGCGGCAAGTAACACTCGACGAACTGATCGCCGCCCTGAAGGAAGCAGAACGAATCGAAAAAATTCGTGCCGAGAAAAAACCTCCCCGAGCTGTTATCGAACTCGCAGGACAGCACGACGTAGATTCCGTCGATGATCTTCTCGATCTGGCCCACGATGAAGATGTGGAATCAACGATCGAAAAAGTTGAAATTCTGCTTGCAAAAATATTGAAACTAGGAGAACAAATCGAGTTGTTCAGACTCGTAACTATGATGGAAAGTCACAATGACTGGGTCGATGCATTTCTCGCATCGCTATTTCTTTCCAATGCCGGTAAAATAGATCTGCATCAAGATGAGTTCTACGGTCCTCTGTTTATCGCGTTGTGTAACTCATCGGTGTCAAATACGGTGGTGGCATAATGACCAACGATCTAATCAAAGCTCAAATCGAAGCCGCTCTTTTCCTCACGGAAAAGCCCATGCGCGCCCAGGCGGTAGCAAGATTAGTCAACGCCGACGTCAACCTCGTTCGTCAAATGATCATTGAATTGATTCATGACTATGAGACTCGCAATGGTGGTCTGGAAGTCGCAGACGACGATGGATATATCATTCAGGTCAAAGATGAATATACGCACTTTGTCGATGAATTCGTACCCATCGACATGCCGACTGCGCTCATTCGCACACTTTCTGCAATAGCAATCAAACAGCCGGTTCTTCAATCGGAGATCATCAAGATCCGCGGTGCCGGCGCCTACGACCATATCAAAGAGCTCCTCGTCCGTGAGCTGATCAACAAGCGCGAAGAAGGTCGAAGTTCGCTTCTCACGACGACTAAGAAGTTCCAGGAATACTTCCGACTGTCGAAAGACGGCAAGCACTTTAGACAACAGATAAGCGGCCACGCCCAGGCAGGACCAACCACCTCCGTCGATGAGCTTACACAAGAAAATTTGTTCGATGCATCGCCGGATCCGGACACCCCGCCTATTGGTGTTCCTGGCAGTAGTGAAGACAAGATTGACCAGGTCGCTTCGGCCGACGCACTGCCTGATGAGATGTACTTCAAAGATGAATCGGAAGACTCACCGATTTTGAAGGAAGAGGATGAAGCGACAGCCGAGCGTACAATAGCTGAATCATCTGTCGAGCCGGAGCAATCCACCATCGATGGTGCTGCCGTGCAGGTCGACATCGATCTGTCCGAGACAGCTACCAATTAACAGGTTAAAGCAACTTGACCAATCCAACGTCCTCAACTCGTGTAGCAGCAATAATTGCAGCAGGAGGCGTCGGTAGCAGGTTTTCCCAGGGTGGGAAAAACAAACACAAGCAGTGTTACATATTAAAAGGACAACCTTTATATATGTGGTGTCTGGGTTCCTTTTGCAACCATTCTCAAATCGAGCGAATCGTCGTCGTATCGCATGAAGAAGTTCGCCGGCAGATCGAGAATGAGATATCCGAGTATCGCAAGGGTAGAAGCGGCGCCGACGAAATGTCCATAGAAGTAATCGGTGGCGGCCAGACCCGCCAGGAATCCGTATACAAAGGATTGCTGCATCTTTCGAAAACTGGCGAGCGACCGGATTTTGTCCTTGTTCATGATGCCGCCCGACCGTTCCTTACCGAAAAGCTAATTAGCGACACAATTGCATCTGTCATCGAACATGGTGCCTGCACTGTTGCCGTACCAGTATCGGATACGGTGAAGCGGGTGGACGGCAACAGCGTAATCGAAACGATAGACAGATCAAATCTCGTTGCTGTCCATACCCCGCAAGGAGCGCGGTTCGATTGGTTGCTGGACGCGCATGAAACCGCCCGGAGCAACAACATTAGTGCCACGGATGATGCCTTCATTTTAGAACAGAGTCACGAAGTCAAGATCGTTTCCGGAGACAGGTACAACATTAAGGTGACGGTTCCGGAGGATCTTCTGATTTGCGAAGCCATATGTCATATGTTTATTGGTCAGATAATGGATGTAGAGTGAGACATCCAAGGTTAATTTCATGGGAAATTAGAGCCGGCCAAAGTCTCGAAAAGGTACCATTTACGGAGGCTGGACACCAGACCTAATACCATGGACATCCTTTGCAGTACTTGCAGAATAGTACGAATTGTCTAGAATTGGTACATTGCCGTGCACCATCAGGAATGGCACATTCAAAAATTTATTGGTAGATGAGCGAAGCGTATACGAGTAAGCGCTATACGTGCGTTGATTGGCAGGGGCAAATATGAGTGACGACATGAAAGATATCTCGGAAAAACCGATCATTGCCACCCGAGCGAAATCGGT
>CAZISK010000831.1:0-4062 GCA_964541355.1 uncultured Candidatus Obscuribacterales bacterium | reverse complement strand
GAGGAGGCCTGTCCTAGCGGCTCCTGGCAGCATTTAGTATGTTTCCCAAGAAATAATCCTCTTGGATCGTCACGCTTGAGAAAGTAGCCGACCAACTTTCCGCTTGTCCATCGCTTCTCGACAGGAAACGGGGAGGGTGTTTCCACTGAGACCTGGAAGCGCTGTTCCAGCGCTTCATACAACGTCGAAGGTACTGCCCACCGAGCGCATTCAAGGGCGAAGTCCTGATTGCGAGCATTCGGGTAGATTGCGATTTTCGCAGCATGGAGCACATTTGTGAAGTCGTACTGCTTTTGTTGTGGCGTAAGCTCATGCCAACGAGATGCGATGATCTCCAGGTGAGAAAAGTCCTGCCTATAGTGCTTGAAAAGAAATTCTCTCAGACCTGCTAACTGACTGGTCGACTGAATTGGCAGCCAGAATGTTGCGTCGTGACTGGTGATGCCGCGTTTCGCCTGCATATCGATCCAACGCTGCCACTCTTTTCCAAATGTAAGCGACAATGCAAGAGCCGAGCGCGGCTGCCAATCTAATTGCATGTATCGCCCACCGGGAAGTCCACCGCCGATGACCTCACCATGCATTCCAGCATCGATTAATACGGGAATGGCCGGAGCATGATTGACACCGATGACATTGGGGACGAGTTCACCTTGGACGCGGTTGGCATCAATTGGCACGTTTACCAGGGGCACGACACCTGGTCCAACGACGCCAGGTCGATCTGGCCCAACTCCTGGTTCGACGGCACCAATAATTGGTATGAAAGCGTTGCCGAAGTTGATCGAACGGACCGATCGAGTATTTTCCAGGAAGTGGAGCGCGTCACGATACGCACCAGCCTGAAGTTGCATCAACAGTTCTACTGGACTGCTGCTCCTTGATACTTCTAGCCTGCATACATTAGCCAATTTCTTGCATTCATCTTCAGAAAAACTGCTGAACATCGATCTTGCCGCCCAAAGAGGATCTCCGTCCTTAAGGAAAACATTTTGTCGTTTTCCATTTTTCAGCTCCTCGAATCGTCTCCAGAACTCATGGTTACCTTCACCAGCCGGGAGATTTGTGAGTAGAGCCGTTTCATTCCATGCCACACTCGCTGCGACCTGATGCCAGAGCGCCATAGTACCAACTTTCGCGGCAATCTCCTGGCTGAATCGGGGATTGGCTTTCCATCCCTTTATCGCAGCAGAGAGACTCTCTTTTTTGAGGGTTGCACTTAGTTCAGGATTGGCAAAAAACGCAGCGACGAGCGTGTTCCTGTCGCTTCTGTCTAAACCATCTGCATGCTCGATTGCACTAAAGGTAGTTTTCCACTGTTCCGGCGTGCGGTAGGCGGGCGCGGCCCCCCGCAGATTAATGTCGAATCGCGTTGCTGCATGCGTGATTTCTTTCAGCTGAACTGTTGGAAGAGCCTTTTGTTTTTCAGTCAAGGCTGTCCAGCTCATGAACATGGTCTGCAGCTTATCGTCGTACCCGCCCTCAATTTTATAAGATTGTGTTATCGGTTTTGCTGGCTCTTTCGGCTTAGACTCTTCAATCAGTCTGTCGCTCAGTCCCTTCATTTGATCGCGAGTTGCCATAGGCAACCAGTTGAGATATCTGTCCAGCAAATCACTTCCCAGGCGCTCATGGACTAGTTTTAACTGTTCCGCATCTGAAAAAATCAATGCCACTTTGACGGCAAGTGCTCGGTTCCCCTTCATCAACCCAAGCGCTTCAGTCATTACTTCTGGATTGATGCCCCGGAGAAAGTCGTTCAATTCAACGCGATTAGCATCTCTCCACTGACGCATGCCACGGGATTGTGAAATCCAGCCTTGAAGACCGGCAGTGAGATCGGATGTTTGTTGTGGAGTCAAGCCAGAAACGGCTACCTTAACGAGCGGCGGTATGTAACCAGGATGATTGTCCAGTTCCAAAGTTTGCAAAAATTGCAGGTACTGACGGATAACTTCGTCCTTTCCTGCTGTTTTTAATTGAGTAAAGGCAGTGTGGAAAGCGCCTCGATCCTTCTCAATCTTCACTGGATCATTGTCAACGGATAGTGTCTTTTGCCACGCCACCGTAGCCGCCATCACATCGAGATCGGACTTTTGTCCATACTGGACCGCTAGATCCTTGGGCATTCCGATACATATGGTTCGCATTTTCAAATACGCGTTCAACTGCTTTTCTTGTCCGGCTGTGAAGCTGGCAATATCCTTAACGAATTGTGGTCGACTCGAATCGACGTGAAGGTCGAGCATCAGCTCCTGTATCTCCGAACGCGGCAAATTAGCAATGTCAGTCTGAGCCAATTTGAATAGAGCTTTCAGGTAAGAATCTTCGAATTGTCCAAACATGTGAACGTCAGGCATATCGAGTTTGACCAGAAAATTGAAAAACTTTCTGTAACTTCGGAGCGGTTGAATCCCAATTTCAGCCTCCAGATGTTTTAAGGATATGATGCCGACTCTGCCGAGCAGTCTAGGTTTTTCCTCCAAAAAATCTTCAAGGTCGCTGTGGTGCTTTGCCAGCACCTGAAGGTCCGCTAGACTTGCTGTTTCAAATTTGCTCTCGAAAACCATCGCAGCGATCCAACGGTCTTGAGGTGTCATGCTACTGATGTACTTTTGAAATTGATCTTCCGTCCAAGAAGATCTCTGTTTGGCAATTTCATCAAGCTCTTTTTGAGTCAGCAGATTTGGGCTCTCTGGCTCTGACGGCTCCTCAGGTGGTGCAGGCCTATCATCTGGTTTCTCGTCGACTTCATCGGCAGCCTGACTGCCGGAGTTATCAGAGTCGGCGTTTTCATTTTCATCCGAAATAAAATGTTCTTTCGCATCAACATCGCTTGATTCGTCAGAAGCACCCTCTGTGGTACCTCCCGGCTTAGTTGAAACTTTTTCTTCTACAAGATCAAGGAAGTTCCAGCCATTAACACCGTGGGGGTCTTGTCCAACAAAATGTAACTCGTCACGTATCATTGTCTTCCCGGCCTCTGTGAATAGGTGGAATGCACTCGGATCAGCAAGAGGTCGACATTCGAAAACGCGAACGAGACTTTTACCTGTCATCGGTCCGTTGCGTCTCGCCACTAGTCCCTTCCAGTCGACATTTCTGGAGTGGGTTAGGGAGGCGTTATCGAAGAACCATGCACCGACACACGTCGTACAGCGATGTATCAGAAGTGGAAATACAGACACAGACCTGAAGTCGGTCATTGCAATCCACTTTCGAGATTCAGATTAGGATAGTTTTGTTACGAAGTCGCTAACGCACCAAGTTTGCGATTGGTATTCATGATTACACCTGACTCCGTGCATTCACGAAGTTGTGCAATTTATTTATACGGTAGGAGAAACCCGCGGTTTCTATATGCGGTGCTTGGCTAGAACGGACGCTCTTGCAAATTATCGCGGACAATTAATTAGCCGCATCGATCGGCATTGAGCATAACTTCAATTCTAAAGAGTTCCCTCAGCCAATTGTTATCGCAGGATGTTGGCGATAGCGACCAGCGCAACAAATGCAATCGCGAAGCTCAACCAAAAGAGAGAAGGTGTCGATCGTCGAAATTGGCGCGACAATTCCAGAATCATATTCGCAATCTTCTCTACCTCGATCACGAGATCGTGCGGATCAAAACTCGGAGTAGAAAGCTGAGAAACAGGCGCTGCAACTTGCTGTTGCTCCACTGCCAACTTTCTCAGTCCGTTGTGACTGCGCCGATGGTTCTTGAACTCTCCGGTCGTGCTTTGCGCAGCGGTGACCAGAGGTTTATGCCGAATTCGAGGATGGCTTCCGGATAGCGAGCCATCTCGCTTGCTTCGTTGCAATTCCTCCGATGACGGCTCGATCGAGGAGCGACCGGGAATCGGAATGTCTTTGACGGTGTCTCGAGGACCGCGACTCCGTTGATAATGAGAGCGTTCACTGCCTGTATCCGGGACATCGACATACTCCCAGATTGTCGCCAGATATTCCCGGGCATGTTGAGCGGAGTGGAAACGATCCCTTTGATCGCGCTCCAGGAGCTTGGCGAGGAATAGCTCTACGATAGTAGGTATTTCCCTCTGC
>CAZISK010000830.1:0-4066 GCA_964541355.1 uncultured Candidatus Obscuribacterales bacterium | reverse complement strand
ACTCAAAATTCGATTTCTGGTCAAACGGTAGTACCACAGATGATATTAACCATTCCGATTAATCGAAGGAGCCAGCGTTATCTGTTCAGGTATGTATCAAAACAAGCATTGGCCAGCTGTGCCTTTGGCGATCCGCGGCTGTATGCTCGGTTTCGAACGGTTTCCTTTACAGCATGGAAGAAAGAACCTCGACCACCTGGGCGACGAATGGCGTCGCCCAGATGGAAGCATTATCGCTCGGGTCTTGGCTCCACAGCACGAACAGGCGGTGGAGTGACTGCCCGTTGTCGAAGCAAATCCTCGAAGTAAAGCTCTCCTAACGTGCCGGAGAACTTGTTCATATTTTGGTTGGAGCCTTGCTCCTTCGCCTGCTCCACGAAGTTCGTCGTCGCTCCCAGACCTACCGGCCCAAGGAACAAGCCTCGCCCTGCCTGCTCCGTCGCCTGCTCCACGAGGGTTGTCGACGCTGCCCGACCTACCGGCCCAAGGAACAAGCCTCGCCCTGCCTGCTCCGTCGCCTGCTCCACGAGGGTCGACGCTGCCCGACCTACCGGCCCAAGGAACGAGCCTCGCCCTGCCTGCTCCGTCGCCTGCTCCACGTAGTTCGTCGTCGCTGGCCGACCTACCGGCCCGAGGAACAAGTCTCGTGCCTGCTCTATCAGGTTGGTTTTGGTGTTCTTCGATCGATTGTTAGTATTTTGACTTGGTTCTGACATAGCAACTCACCTGAGATTGATTGATTGGAACTTGCAGCATAAGGGACACTCCACGATCAGACATCCGTGAATCTACGACTGAAATAGCCGCTAACTAAAACCTTCTCAATTGAATTAGGCTGCGCGAACTGATTTTTGGAAATACGCTACCATATATGGTGCAACCGATTACAGAAGTGCCAGAGCGCTTGCTGCAAGCATCGCCGCGCCAAGCGGTAATGCGTCTTCGTTAATATCAAAGGTCGCGGTATGCAGAAAACGAATCGGGCCAGGCAATTGCGTGCCCAACGGGATGAAGCAAGACGGCACCTTCTCCGACAGGAAGCTGAAGTCCTCCGCTCCCATCTTCATCTCTCCGGGATGGATATTTTCCGCACCGATCATTTCTTTTGCGACTTCTGTAATAAGGGAAACAACTTCAGCATCATTGACCACAGCAGGACTTTCCTTGAAATAGCGCAGCTCATAAGAACCACCCATTACTTCGGCGATTCGGCAAGCATTTTCCATTTCTCTGCGGATGATGTCGTGGGTGTCACTATGGAAATACCTTACTGTGCCGGTCATCTCGACAGAGTCAGCAAGGATATTGGGACGGTAGGTTGAGCTTTTGATACCACCAACGGTGACGACAGCGGGATCCAGAGCGGAAATTTTACGGGAAACCACCGTCTGAATGTTCTGAACAATCTGTGCAGCTATTACAATCGCATCGATCCCCAGCTCCGGCCAGGCTCCGTGAACCCCTTTGCCCTGCACCTTGATGTCGAACTGATCGCAGGCAGCAAGCAATGGACCGGCTTTTAACGCGACCTGTCCGGCCGGCAGTTCCGGAAAGACATGCAGAGCCACACAACGCTTCACGCCAGCGAAGGCGCCAGCCTTCAACATCAAGCTCGCCCCGCTCAAACCGTCTTCGTTAGCGGCTTCTTCAGCTGGTTGAAAAACAATGCGAATGCGACCATTTTTCGGTGGATTCTTGCTCAGAATTTGCGCAGCCCCAAGAGCACAGGCTGTATGAACATCGTGACCACAAGCGTGCATGACGCCCTTATTGCAGGAGCGGTGAGCAATATCATTGAGCTCTTCGATCGGCAGAGCGTCCATGTCGGCCCTGATTGCGACTGCCTCTCCCTCGCCAATATCGACAACGACGCCTGTTCCGCCGACACCTGTTTGAGGTTTTAAACCAAAACTTGTCAGTGTCTTGGCTACGAAATCAGCCGTCCCATGCTCCTCGAAGCTCAATTCCGGATGTGCATGAATGTGCCGACGATATCTCAAAATATCTTCGTGAATCTCTTTGGCTCTTTCGAAGATCTCTCCGGCAGTCGATTTCGTGGCAAGCGTATTCATATCATTCGGCTCTTTTTCGTGAGGGGACTGGCTGATCTTGGTCAGGCGCCGAGTTATTTTATCGCGTTTAGGCTTGTATTGGCTGCTTTCTTGATATTGCCTAATCTCATATACGCAATGAAAGCGAGTCCCAGATTAAAGAACTAAAGATTACTGTGCTTAACCGCATCTAATACTACGATCGGTGCAAGGCCTGATTGTATGTCCCAAAGCATGATGTTGCCTGGTGTTGCAAAGATCTCTGTGTTGGTTGCTTTGAAGCCTGACCTTAGGTCAAGTTCTATCTAGAAGCATTGAACTACATTATTTTCGAGAAACGCGCAGCACAGGACAGCTTGATTGACGACAACAAGGAGAGCTTACATCACACGGGTGATGTGCTACTGCGTGGTCTCGAGTTAGTGTGGTTCAAACCCAGCGCTTCATCAGGTTCTCCGATTGTCGGGGACCTTTACGAGAACAGAGTGGAGAAATCGTTCCATGGGCCGAATCATGTTAGCCAAGGGATTCCTCGCCGCCTTAGCGGTACTCACGACCGGGTCGATCATCAACGCCCAGGTCGTGCGTGACGACGAACCGACCATCAGCAAAGACCTGGTCACCCCGGTGCGCCAGTGGCAGGATGCGTCAAAGGAGGCGCGCGCCGTCGTCCTCCTGCTCCACGGATTCCCGGAGCACAGCCTGCTCTACGACAAGCTCGCGACCAAGATGGCCGAAGACGGGTTCATCGTGTACGCCCCCGACATGCGGGGCCTGGGTCGCGCTTACGCCTCCGGCTCCGCCGAGCGCATCGACTACGTCCGCCGCGGCGACTACGACGTGGCACGACTCGCCGAGCGCATTCGCAAAGAGCACAAGGGGTTGAAACTCATCGTAGGCGGAGAGAGCATGGGAGGAGCGCTCTCAATCCGGCTCGCCGCGACTCGTCCGGAGCTCGTCGACGGGGTCATCCTGTCAGGACCGGCGGTCAAGCTCGAACACCACTACGCGCGCCTGATCCCGCGAAGTCTGCTCAACATCGTGACGTTGGGAACGGTGAAGGTGGACTTCACCAAGCAGATCGAACAGTTCTTCTCCGCCGACCCGAGGATTGCGAAGGAGTTGGTTCTCGACCCGCTCGTTCGCAAGAAGTTCGACGCCAGGGAGTTGCTCGAGGCGAAGAAGTACCCGCGTCAGACTGAGAAGTACGTCGGGCAGATCCCTGCCAAGACACCTGTTCTGGTGCTCCAGGCATCGGACGACAAGCAGACCAATCCGAACAGTCTGTACCTGTTCGACGCGAAGCTGAAGAGCACCGACGTCACCTTCGTCATCTACAGCTACGGAGGGCATACGATCCTGCAAACCAGCTACATCGACCCCTCCTCCTCCAAGACGGTCATGGACTGGCTGAACAAGCAGGTTCCCGCAACAAAGAAACCGTGACAAAACTCCGGTCTGGTCGTCCTTCGTAAGGGCGAAACCAGCCGGGGTCAGGCAGGGGGCGACCGTTCAGTCGGTCGCTCCCGCTCTTTGAGGTTCTAGATCAATGTATCTATACCGCGCCATCAGCATCCTGTGCGGCATCGGATTGCTTGCTACAATTGCAACGATGCTATTGATGTTCCTCGCCCTCATCGGGAGCTCGCTCATCCCACAGGGGCTAATCGACCTGGTCGATTCCTTCGGTTCCATCATCCCGTTCGGGAGAACGGCCGTCGCTCTGCTGAGCCTTTGCTTAATCGCAGAGCTGTTCTGCACCGTGATGGTCTTCGCGGGTCGATTCGCGGCCCGCAGTCGCAACAGCGAGTGACACTGCCGAATTTCCCATACAGGGCGGTATGTAGCCGCTCCATTCCTGCATCTCACAACCCACAGAGACAAAGAATGAACGATCGTACGGATCGTCTGACCCTGCGTTCGAGATTCGAACGGACGCCGCTCCCCCGGGAAGGGCTTACCAGAGCCGCGCCGGCATTCGGCGAGATCGAAGAACGCTTCCTCGGCGACGATCG
>CAZISK010000829.1:0-4068 GCA_964541355.1 uncultured Candidatus Obscuribacterales bacterium | reverse complement strand
ATTCTCACAGAGCAGGGGCTGCAGAGAAAGACCAACATCACTACACCCAGCACGGAGAATCATCTCCTCGCCCTTATAGACAACTTCAGTCCGGTGGCGGCACTGAATCAACGGTCGAGGTTGAGCGAAAGCCAGATATTGGATGGATTGAAAGAGCTGGAAAACAAAAAACTGATCTTTCCGCTATTCGCGAAGGTTCCCTTCCTGACGTCGTACTTCAAGAATCGCCGCTCCTTCACGATTGAAGAGTATATGATCAACTGCAAAATCCTCAATCAGCCGCAGATCGACGAGCTGGTTCTCGAGCTCCAGGGAACCAACTCCAAAGAACGCATGAATCTCGGTGCCCTTGCAGTAAAGCGCGGGAAGATCAACTCGCGAATGCTCGAAATCGCTCTGGCGGACCAGGCATTTTACGGTCAATCCGAAGGAATGAAGAGCAAATCAAAGATGACCTCCACAGCGACAAGCGAAGAGGCCAAAGTACAATCGCTTGTAGGACACCTTGGATCGACTGATCCGATGAGCCTTTTGCAAAACATGGCGACCAACAGGGAGACCGGCGTTCTCTCGGTGGAAAACCGCGATATGCAATTCAAAGCACACTTCGAAGCCGGCAAGCCGATGCACGCGCGCATAGGTAAGCTGCACGGCAACAACGCCGTCATGGAGTTCGCCTCGGCATGGAATCAGGGAATCTTTGTGTTTATTAAACGACCGCCATCCGAAGATCTGACTAAAGATACCTGTAAGCTCACAAAACCACTAGACAAGCTACTCCTAGACGCCGCTCTCGCACAAGACAATACACAAGTCGTCTGGAACAAACTGCCCCGCGGCGCTGATTCGATCCTGGAGAAAGTTGAGAGCACCAAAGAGATGCTGGAAGGCGATCCGATCATCGAGCCCAAGGAGAAAAAGCCGATCACCAAGGGCCAGATGGAAATGGTGAAACGGGTTTGGGACTCACTCGACGGTTTAACAACAATTTCTCGCACCATCAAATTGATGGGTGATATCACAACCTCAGACTTCAGCTGGGCAGTCGGCATGCTGCTCGAATACAAGATGGCGACCGTACCTGACGGCGACGTTTCCGGTCCAATCAGTAAATTCCAGAGACTGGTGGCTGGTATCAGAGAGCAGATCGGCAACGAGAAAAATACTGCATTTCTACGCTTGAGCTTCCGCGATTCGCTCGGCTACTCAGGAAGGGCGCGCGTGTTCATTTTGAGTCATCGCGGCGACGTCGACGTTGATATGGCTGCCGCCCGTTCGGCTGGGACATCCCTCTCGACAGTACTGGCAGACCTTGATAACTGGCAGGTGAAGTACATTGAATATGTCTCCCAGGACCTCGATCGTGGCACACTTTTGAACATCATCCGCTCGATTCATGAGAAGGATCACTAAAATTACGTCCTTGTCGTGAAGGACGACGATTCGGTCAAAGTGGTGAGAAGCGCTTACACGCTGGGTTCCTGCGCTCAACTAAGCGGCAGGCATCACCTCCGGTCTTACAACCCTGCCGAAAACAGCGAGACTTTTGCACGATTTGATAATTTCCCCTTGAAAAACCTGTAAATCGGGCAGATGATTTTGCCGGTTCGCCGAAGCGCGGCTGTCAGGTAGAAAAACGCGCTAAAATCTGACCCGGAAGTCGGCTCTCATTTGGCAGGGATATGAACGATAAAAAGAACACGGTTGTTGCAACATCGCTGGCCTACCTTTGTCTGATACCGGTGATGGTGGCGTCTTCGACTCCGGCATTGGCAAAGAAGACCGAACTGCAAAATCCTCCAATGACCTCAGGGACAGGCGACGCGACAAGAGTTAAGACCAAGAAGATAGAGCGGGACCCGGGCTCGAAGGCAAAAGACGGTATTCGCTTCGATACCGATCCTGAGAAGTTGAACAAACTTGGTACCGGCGCTCCCTCGAGAGTTGACGACAAGAAGCAGGAACAGCCATTCAAGGCACAGGTTGAGCCGCAACGAAGAAAGATCTCGACACCGGCACCGGCTTATCCAATCAAGCTGGCTGTTGCGTCAAATCCGAAAGCCTCTCCTGCGACTCTTACAAAACTCGGTCAGGATGCAAGCGACCTCGTGCGACGGCAGGTGGCGGCCAACCCCAACACGCCCAATGAGATCAAGCGCCAACTCGCCAATGATAGCGATCAGCTCGTCATCGAAGCGCTGCTTCGCAATCCGGCACCACTGGATGCACGAACATTGTACAATCTGGCATCCTCCGGACTGCCGAAGGTTTGCGAGACCATAGCCGCCAATCCAGCCACACCGTCGGCGGTACTATCGAAATTGGCGCATGGGCATACCCAAACTGAATATCTTCTCTTGTCACTGGCTCGTAATCGTTCCACGACTCAGGATGTCGTAGATCGATTGGTAAAGGTCGGCGATCGACTAGTCCGTACATTTCTTGCGCGCCAACCGCAGCTGAGCCAGGAATCATACCTTGCCCTTTCGGAGGACGGCGACCTCGGCGTGCGCTCGATGGTGGCAGGCAACCCCTCTGCACCTGGCGATGTCCTCGACAAGCTGGCAAAAGACGCGCAAATGGTCGTTCGGATCGGCGCAGCAGGCAACCCCTCTACACCTGCCAACACACTCACCAGCCTGGCCCACGATAAGAGCTGGGAGGTCCGGATGGAGGTCGTCCTCAATCCCTCTACGTCGACAGATGTGGTCCAGTCGCTCGCCGACGACAAGGAAGAGAAGGTTCGCTGGTCTGTGGCGGCCAATCCGACTGTGACCGACAGTACGCTGAGCAAGCTGGTCAAAGACGACTCGATTCGGGTAAAAACAGCCATTGCTGCGAATCCGCAAGCCAGCAAGAACACCCTTAAACTATTGATGGACAAGGCACCGGTGGCGGTGGCACAGGTGCTGGCTGCACGCACCGACTGGACCCCGGATGATTACCTGAATCTTTCGCACAACGATTCCGCCCAGGTTCGCTACGTGCTTGCCAACAACACATCACTGCCGATGGCTGTCTTGAAAGAAATGATCAAAGACAAGGATTATGCAGTGCGAGCAGCGCTCGCTGCAAACACCTTCCAGAAGAGCGCCGATAGAGCTAGCGAAATCGGTCTGGTCGCGCAATTAGGCAACGACAACAATGAGATAGTCAGACAGGCGCTGGCCAGCAACTCATCGGCGCCGGGCAATGTGCTTGCACTGTTGGGAAGGGACAGCTGCTCCAACGTCCTCAAAGCGCTATCCGGCAACCCGGCAACTCCTTCCGACACCCTTCTTCTCTTGGCTGACTGCAAGGATCTCGGTATCAAACAACAGTTATTGTTTCGAAAAGATGCAAGCGACGAGGTGGTGAAGAGAGTCGCTGATGACGCCGACACAGTATTGAAGATCAGCGTCGCTTCAGCAAGCAACACAAGGCCTATAATTCTGGAAAGACTGGCTAGCGACCAGGATTCATCGGTCAGAGCGGTAGCCGCAGCGCATCCAGCCATGCCGCCAGATGCGCTGGATCTGGCAGCTAAAGACGCCAGCCCTATCGTGCGCGCTTCGGTCGCTCAAAACCCAGCGGTAAAGCGAGAGACGCTTTCGACACTGGCGCAAGATCAAGAAGACCGCGTCCGCATCGCAGCCGCCTCGAATCCCACCGCCAGCTCGGAAATCCTCAGCAAGCTTTCGAAGGACACCAGGCCAGAAGTACGAAGAGCTGTAGCCTCCAACCAACAGGCTCCAGACGATGTACTGCAGGCCCTGGCGCAGGACGAGGTCAGCTGGCTGGCCACACCGGAATCACAATAGAAGAAGAGAAGGAAACATGAAAGAGGTAGTGATCATCGATGCCTTAAGAACTCCAATCGGTCGATACGGAGGGAGCCTGAAGGATGTGCGTCCGGATGACCTGGCCGCCCTTGTGATTAAGGCTATTGTCGAACGCAACAATCTCGACCCTGAGTCGATAGAAGACGTGATTTTGGGCTGTGCCAACCAGTCCGGTGAAGACAATCGCAACGTCGCCCGTATGGCCGTTTTGCTTGCCGGTTTGCCTGTCACCGTAGCTGGTGGTACG
>CAZISK010000828.1:0-4072 GCA_964541355.1 uncultured Candidatus Obscuribacterales bacterium | reverse complement strand
CTCCTTCAATTGCTCGAATGCTTTTTTACCAATCTTGCTTTCCAGCCATGTTTGAAACCGCTGTGCGTCTTTGTTTCCGTCCGTGCTCTTCTCCGCGAGCTTATCCAACTCTTTGAGCGCATCTACCGGATTGTCCGTATCCTTTAGATTCTCCGAAATGTCAGCCACGTCCATGAAGCGAAGCAAATTGGAAAAGCCGTTCGTTCCCGTCTCTTTGTTGATCTGCTCGAGGCTCTTTATAGTGTCTATTCGTGATTTAGCTCTTTGCTCGGGATTATCCGATCGCTTCGTGAAATTGGTTAACTGATCGTTTGCTTTGCCGTGCTGCTCCAGGGTTTTGTTGAGTGCACGTAGCTGAGCTTGTTGCAATGCCTGACTAAAAACTGGATTGTTTTGATGATCCGGAAACAAAGCTGAAATCGCCTGATTCTGTTTTTCGAAACTTCCTTCACCAGGCAGAGCGGTCTGGCCGAAGGGAACGTGCTTGTTGGACCAGCCCAGGAGGGCAAGTTTGGTAAGGTCCGTAACAAGCTTTTCTCGAGCTTCATTATCAATTTTTCCAGGATCCGTCTCCTTCAGAGTTTGACCGTGCTGCTTCAAAATCTGCTCGACCAGCTGCTTTTCCTTACCATGTATAAAGTTTTTCTGGACTTCCGGATCGGACGACTCTCTCAGCTCTTTGTCGAGTTTCTCCTGTTGCTTTTCGGGCGTATCGTTGGCTCCGCCGGGCAAGTTGGCTGCATAAAGCGTATCTGTCTCGAGCGCTTTGTTGAGTGCATCGCTCTCGTCATCGTCTTCTTCCTCTTGTTGTGTTGCGGTTTTGTCCTTAGTCGAAGAGGTGCCGGTCGAAACAAGAGTAAGGTAGTCCTTGAATAGCTTGGTGTAGGATTCGCTCGCGGACGTTGATTTGTTGTTCCAATTCTCTAGATCTTTGCCGGTCTTCTCTGTATTGTTAGTTGTCGACACGCCGCCACCCCACAGTCTAGTGCTGTAGTCCCCAAACTTTCGCCTTGTAGTCAGCGTAGGATGGAAAGGTGACAGAAAAGTGATACGCCCACACGGCGAGCGCAAGGACGTGAATACAATAGGAGCGTCGGGCCGCCTTCATCCGATAGGAACAATCGCGTCTAGCTCTGTGAATGAAGTTATTTGATGTAGCGTTCCAAACCGAATGTAGATTCCGATATGACGAAGGGAAAGTACGAAAATACAATCAGCCTTTTTTCGCCTCATCAACACATCAATGGTGAAACCACCGGCGATGCGCAGAGGTCCTTCGTAGACTGTCCAATCTTCGATGTCGGTGATCTTGATTGTAACTTCGTCTCCATCCTTTAGGGTCTTCAGATTCACAGGATCGTTGTCCAACGTTTCTGTCACCATATCTGGTGACAACGATTTGACCTCAATCGAGATGTGTTCGACTGGACCGCTATCGCAAAGCGCTGCTTTTACATTGAACCTCTGATCCGCAGATCGGTGCGAAAACAAAGTCTCAAACTCTTTCCAGCATGCTTTCGCTTTTTCGTTGGCGGCTAGCAATTCCGGATCGTCTATCGCGCGTTGTTTCACATTAACCATGCCGGTTGCTTATTGGAATAGCCCATTAGAATTTACATCGTTCACCGTATCCTGCAGTTTCACAACTGTTCGAAGCTTGCTCATACATTAGCGGTTGCTCTAGATGTTCAATGTCTATAGAGGTAGCGGCAGCAAGTACTGGCGGCGATTTTGCCTTCGAGTCACAGCTATTAACACAAAAATGACTGGGAACGACACCATATGCGTCTTCAGTCCAAAACGCTATGTTGAGATACCCCCCTCCCCTATTAACTTAGCGAGCATCGTCATATGGAAATTCCTAACTTCCAATCAACATCGCAACGAACCAACGAGTACGCTCTAGAAGTCTTTGCTTTAGAGCTGTGGCAGGCGCCGAATAATCAACCGTTTAAGGAAACCGCGGAGCCGCATCAGCAGCTGAATCAATGCAGACAGCCGGCAATAACAGAAAATGTGAGTGGTGCCTATTCGTCGACTTTAGTCGATTTTTCGAAGTTATCCTCAACTCTCGAGAAAAACTTCAAACGCATCGATAAAGATCGAGATGGTTTTCTGACCTATAAAGAACTATCGGAGGCGGTACAAGATCCTTCCCTTAGGGGAAAGGATGCCTTAGCCCTTGCTGTGTTGAAGTCCGGGCAAACAGAGATACTCGACAATTGCATAAGTATTCTCGTGAATGATTCGGACCCTCATAAGGGAATTTCTCTTAAGGATGCAGAGGCTTACTTTGGTCTACTGGGAATGGCTCAGCAAGCGAATTGCAGCGTTGGTAATTTATACAGCAACATGTCCAGGGCGTTTGCGAAAAATGAGTTTCAAGAACAGCTATTTCCGAAGAATTTGAATCTCGACGCTTCAAAAGTTAGTTCGATTGATCCCTGGATGGCTGCCTCATACAAGGCATTGAGCCTACCGAAAAAAAACATATCGGAAAGTAGTTTAGTGGCAGCTTCACGGTCTGACAAATTCAACAACCTTGAAAAGTCTGTTATTTATTCGATGCTCCACAACCGAGAGTTTCTTTGTAGTTTGGAACCTGATGATAAAGATCCATCTTCCATTTCGGTCTTCGATTTGCGGAAATTCGCAACAATGGCTGAAACTGCGAGTCTATTCGAGAGGCAAACCTGGCGCATGATTTTGAGAAGGGATACCAATCCGAATCCTTCATCGTTGCTCTTTGCTAAGCAGGACAAGCCAATTGAGAGCATCAGACCGGCTGCAGTCAGGCAAGGAGACATCGGAGACTGCTACTTTCTTGCGGCGGTAGGTACGGTCGCTGCTCATAATCCGGAACTTCTAAGCAAGATGATTACAACCACTGAATCCGGAGGCTATAAGGTCAAGTTTCCAGGAGCCAAAGGAATAGAAGTGATAGTTGGCGTACCAACTGAAACTGAACTACTGCTCTATGCGAATGCCACCGAATATGGTACCTGGGTGGCAATCTTGGAAAAGGCTTATGCAAAATTGCTTGCGGAAAATCCTGAACACCGACCCCCAGTTTATAGTTCAGGGGCTTATCCACCGGAGAACATTGGTCTCGGGGGTCTGCATGAAGGATTTGAAATGCTGACCGGCTCAACTCCGGAACTGTTCAAAATCGAATCGTCACCGCGCCAGATCGAAGCTCTCCGCCAACGATTAGTTCTCGGAAAGAAAAACGCAGAGATGGCGATGGCTGCCAGTAAAATGGATGAGTGTGTCAAACCAGATGTAGTACCGGGACATGCATACACTGTCCTGGACTACGATGAAAAATCCGTGACCCTGAGAAACCCGTGGGGCGTTACGCGTGTAGACACAAAAGAGGGACTACCGTTCGTGATTGGGGCGGATACTGGAGTTAGTCGAATGTCGCTCGAAGACTTTTCCCAAAAATTCGAGTATCTGTTTCTAACTCCGAGAGCGAAGCCCACGACAAATAGATGAATCTATCTACGCGCCACCGCCCATCGTGAGGGCCGACGCTGATGTCCGCAACGCCCTGTCCGGAATAAAGGTTCAATCCTCTGCTGAGAAGATCTCCACCTGTTATAGAGCTGTTCGCTGTGCCATCATATGCGGTGCTACGCAAATTGATGGCGCCGTCGAAGGCTTCGAATGTGCCGCCGGTATTATTGACCGTGAGCGCACATCAAATTTGAAGGATTAGAGTATCATGGAATCGATTGCTTTACATGAATGCTGGTGTCGGTTCTGTCGTACCCTAGACTACAATCCCGATCCAGGACCTCAACGAGGTTATCTAAATTTCTGGAAGTTCATTCCCTAGATTTTTCAGTGCGTCTTTGGCGAGCAGCGCTCGCTGTCCCTTCAGACCGCCGTCCAGACATTCCTGGAAATATCTCTTCGCTTCCTTGTTTCTCCCTGACCGTTCATACGTTTTCGCCAGAGCAAACATGACTGTCGGATCCGACTGCTCGGACAAGTTCTGCTTCAACAACTTCAGCGCCGAAGAAAAATCACCTCTGTCCGAATATGCTTGAGACAGAGCGAACAAGAC
>CAZISK010000827.1:0-4081 GCA_964541355.1 uncultured Candidatus Obscuribacterales bacterium | reverse complement strand
TCAAGCTGCTTATGGACACCGAGCGCGATGTTGATAGAGAAAAGCATGCACGACCCGTATTCCTCGAAACGACTACGCGACCAGCGTCACTATATGACCTTGGCACGCTGTTGCTCATGTCGGAGAATCAGAGCAGCTCCGCCAACGAAACCGTATCACGCGTCTCCAGCCACGTCGAACAGCTGGAAGCGCTCGGACGGACGACGGTAGATGCGCACGAAAGCGAGTGCATTCGACGCATCGGTCTCTCATTTCGAGAAATGATCGAACTGTTCGGAGAGATCGCCTCCGCCGATGATTCTTTGACGAAAGTCAGTATAAGACAGGAAGCGCTGGGAGTAGGCAACGTCCTGCACCAGGAGCTCAAGGAGCTGTCGTCCTTTGAAGGACAGGTACAAGAAGCCAGCCTGGTGGCAACACAACAGCAGCGCAATCAATTGAAAGTACTGCTCTGGGTAGCAATTGCCTCCAGCATTGTCCTGGGCTGGGGCTTGTGGGTTTACTTCTCTCAAAATATCAAGAAAAGAATCGGAGTCATTCAGGATAACTCTCGGCGGCTTGTATCAGGTGAACCGCTGCAACAGGAGGTTGGCGACAGAGACGAGATCACAGAGCTCGATTCCGCTTTTCACACCATGGCGGAAAAGCTGCTCGTCGCGCAGAAGAAGGAGCGCGCGCTGGTCGACAATGCCCGCGATGTAATCTGCTCTTTGGACAATCAGTATCGGTTCCAGCGCATCAATTCCGCGTGCTTCGAGTACTGGGGTCACTCGCCTGAGGAGTTGGTTGGCAAATCTATCGACGACGTAGTGTTCGAAGGCGATCGGTCGAGACTGATCGAAACGCTGACAGCCGCTCATCAAGGATCGCAAGTAAAACCGCTCGAAATCAGAGTTTTAGCAGAAGATGGCTCGACCAGATTTGTTCTCTGGACATTCCACTGGTCCGATGCCGAGAAGGAAATGTTTTGTGTTGCACACGACATGACAGACAGGCGACAGTTGGAGCAACTAAAAGAAGAGTTCGTCGCCATGATCAGTCACGAGCTGCGCACACCATTGACCTCAATCAACGCTGTCATGCTGATGCTAGCGGAAGGACACTACGGTGACTTAAACAGTGGCGGACAATCAGCGACCACCCGAGCGCTGGAAAGTAGTGAACGACTGATCCGACTGATCAACACTCTGCTCGACATCGAAAAACTGCAGGTCGGACCGATGTCGCTAGATATGGACGAACAGCCCTTGGAGGAGCTCCTCATGCATGGTCTGGGCGCCGTCAAAGATCTGGCCGATCAGCTCGATGTAAGGCTTTCTGGTCAGTCAACGGATCTGTACCTGACCGCCGACCACGATCGAATTACACAAGTCCTGGTCAACCTGCTGTCCAACGCCATAAAACACTCTCCGCCTAAAAGCGAGGTGACGATTTCAGTCGTGGAAGGTCAGGGCGATGACGTAGAGATCAGAGTGAAAGACCAGGGTCCCGGCATACCCGCTGAATACAGGGAAACAATTTTCGACCGTTTCCAGCAAGTCAAAGGCAAACGCGAGACAACAGGTGCAATCAAAGGCACAGGTCTGGGATTGCCTCTTGCCAAAGCAATCGTCGAGCAACATGGCGGTCAAATTGGAGTTGAGAGCCAACCGGGCAAAGGCAGCACGTTCTGGTTCAGACTACCGCGGGCGCGAAAGTTATTGAACCGCTAAGGACGAAGATATGGGAAAATAACATCACCAATTCTCGGGGAACAGATTGAGCTCTAACCGATGTCAAAAATTCTTGTCGTAGAAGATGAAGCTGAGATCGTCCAGACCATTATTCACACGCTATCGATCCAGGACTTCAGTGTCGAGACAGCCGCCTCCGGATCAGAAGGTCTTCATAGACTGTCGGTCTATAGTTACGACGTTCTAGTCCTTGACTGGATGCTCGGTGACATGTCGGGTCTTGAGGTGTGCAAACAGTTCCGGTATCAAGGCGGCGTCACTCCGATTTTGATGCTCACAGGGAAAAGCACCATAGACGACAAGGAAGCGGGGCTCAACGCTGGTGCCGATGACTATCTGACCAAACCATTTCACCCAAGAGAGCTGGTGGCGCGCGTCCGGGCATTGCTTCGAAGAGGCGTCAGCTCCGTCGGGGAGACATTGAGGGTTCAAGACATCGTCCTCGATACTCGGTCGAAAAAAGTGATGAAAGGGGTTGAAGAGGTCAGACTCTTGCCTAAAGAAATAGCGCTTTTAGAATTCTTGCTTCGCAATAAAAACACGTTTTACTCCACCGAGGATCTGATCAGACATGTATGGGGGGCAGAATCAGACGGTGGTGACGATGTAGTAAGACAGTGCATCAAGCGTCTTCGAAAGAAAATCGACGCACCAGGAGCAGTATCAATCATCACGACGAGAATTGGTCTGGGCTACTGCATCACAGACAATTGAACCGGTATAGCGCTCATGCGAAAGGCGCTCCCTGTCATCCGACACGGCTTTTATATGCCTAAGAGACGCCGGCGCACAGTGGTGCGTCATTTTCGAGTGTTTCATCTGCGCTGATCGTAGATCGTCTTCGAAGGCTCACTCGTCGAGGAAACTGGCTCGGTCTCACGAACTTGAATGTTCACGATCGTGCTCGAGGCCGGCGCCAGTGGTGCGTCGCTCGCCATGCGCGCTTCGAACAGCCGGCGCGTTACCAAGCACAAGTTTCGAACGCTGCAGCACAAAACAACAACTACCTGGTGGGCACCGCGCACAGGGCCATAGCATCTCTGTAGCTTTGTTTTTCGAAGGCGTCCAAGGAACGAATACTGACCAGCGCTCTGAATTGCTGAACGCTCGCTTGTGCATTGCCGCTGTACAAAAGAGCATAAGCCAGATACTTTCTTGCGACTGCGTCGTTGGGGTTGAGCCTGACCCGTTTTACCCAGAATGATACACTGCTCTCCATCCGGGTCCTTCCGGCAGGCTTCAAGGGATCGCGCTCTTGTGCAGTCGAGGGCGTCGAGAAAGCCGATTCGCTATCGTTCGCTGCATTTGATTGACGTCCATCAAAGACTTCATCTGTCGACTCGATACCAGATACGGAGCCTTCTCGGCAGGAAGCGTAGTAAACCGGGGATCCTGGAGTGTGGTTTTGTCCAGCCTCGTTAGAAGAGGAGCAGGGTGTTGGACTCGAGCCGTGGGCGGCGAAAGCTGCCGATTGTGCAATCGGGTTCTCTCCTGTTCGTGCCGACTTCGACGGAACACTCGAATTGTAGGCTCCGGAAGCCGACGAAAGAGGATCATTTGTGCGATGCAGCCCGACGCCAATACTCTTGGTTGTTTGCTTATCCGTGCCATAGATTGTTGGGACTACAGGTAATTTTTCACCTCCCCTGAGAGGTAGGTCGCCTGAAGCCGCGGGAAGAATGAACGATTGACAACCCCGAGCGCTAACTGAACGCGCCTGGTTTCGGGTAGGAGCGGGCTGCTGAAAAGAGGAAAGCTTCGACCAGGAGCCTGAGGGGACTAAAAGAAATGAGCCGGCCGCCAGCGACACAAAAATAATGCACATCTGCGCAGCAGGAGAAATCCGGTGTTCGTTCCTGGCGGGAAGCGGGGTCGAGATCGTATTGCTTTGTCGTTTGATCGCTTCGTCATTGATCTGGCGCTTTGTCAATTCCATTGTACGTTGCCTTTCGGCGATAAGCGTTGTGAGCAACCGGTGGCAATCCTTGATATACATGCTGGCGTGATTGGCTCGTTCGTCCCACTCCAGAGCCGGAGTTGTAAACAGTTGAGTTGGGCGCGCCAGACCGATGGCCGACGGTCCGATGAGAATTTGCTCCAGTTCTGACGTTTCCAGAGCCAAGTCCTGATTGAGCTCCCACGTCTCGGTCTTCTGAGGATGGCGAAACAGATATCTGCCGCCCGGGATAAGTAAGAGTTTATAAACAGCTCCGACGCCGGTTTCGTCGGTACCATCCACGATGGCACCGGAGATGATGTTGTTTTCGAGGACGCCGATTCGGCCATTCAGTTTTTGTGAGGAAATCTCAAGCACGCCCTGCCTCACCGGCAAAGCGGCTCTGAGATCC
>CAZISK010000826.1:0-4082 GCA_964541355.1 uncultured Candidatus Obscuribacterales bacterium | reverse complement strand
TAGCGACTGGCTTTCACGCGATTCATCGTTATCAGCACTCGTTTCATCACGGCTTGTGGCTCCGGTCTCACGTCTACGGCGCCCTTTACGTGCTGGAGCTCCTCGGTGACTTGTGCGGCAAGCCCACGAAGCTCCGTTAAATCAGGACCGAAAATCTTGATAACGATACTCGCTCTGGTGCCGCCCGAGAGGACCTCATTGACCCTGTGAGATATGAATGACCCGACATCGAACATGATTCCGGGGATCTCATTCAGGTGGTAGCGGACGTCTTTCAGCACCTTGGCAAGTGAATCGTTGGATGGTTTGAGTTGTACATCAATTTCGGAGAAGTTGGGTCCGCCTGCCATGTCGTCCATCTCTGCTCGACCGGCCCACTGAGCGGTCGCTTCTACGTCTCCACGTTCCAGCATGGTCGATTGAAACGAGCTTCCGATCCGGCAGGTGCTTTCCAGCGACTCGCCGGCGCGGCCTATTATCGTGACGATCAGGCTGTCTTCTCGAAATTGAGGAAGCAATTCCTGACCCATGGACGGTATCAACATCAAGGACGAAACAAACAACAGGATGGCAGAGAAAATAACGAGAGACGGGCGCAATTGGACCTTTTCGAGTACAGCTCCGTAGACTCGTTTTACAATCGCCACAGTTGTCGATTCGCTCGAGGGCAGTCGTCCGTGGTGAACCAGAAAATACATGCACAGTGCCGGGGTAATTGTTAGTGCGACAAGGAGGCTCGAGAGGATTGCGACCACATATGAAAATCCCAGAGGCGAGAATATGCTTCCGATTATTCCAGTCAGGGTGAATACTGGCAAAAAGACAAGTGCGACAATCAGGGTGGCATGTACCACAGCCGAGCGAACCTCGACGCATGCGTTGTATACGACTATTGATGGCGGTCTGGGGTGAGCGCTGACCTGGTTTTCTCGGAGTCGACGATAGACATTTTCAACGTCGATGATGGCGTCATCCACCACCTCCCCTACCGCTATCGCCAGACCACCCAATGTCATCGTGTTGATGGAGCCGCCTGTCAGTTTCAAAGCAAGGAGGGCAGTCACCACCGATAGTGGAATTGCAATCAAGCTGATAATGGAAGTTCTCCAGCTCAATAGGAAGACGAACAGGATGATGAGTACCAACAATGCACCGAATTCGATTGCCTCGATTACATTGTTGACTGAGCGTTTAATAAAATCCGCCTGATTGAAAACTTTGGTGATCTTAACGTCGCTCGGCAATATCTGGCGCACTGCGGACATCGCCGCTTGCAGACCTTTGTCCAGTTTTACCGCATCGACACCGGGTTGCTTGGTTACGTAGACATAGACTCCTGGCGCCCCATTGATCATCGAATCGCCGATTTTGAACGCCGGTTGCATCGTCACTTTGGCGACGTGACGCAGCAGCACCGGCGCGCTGTCCCGAACGGCAACGACGGACTCAGAGAGGTCATTAATGTTGTCGATTGTCGCAACTCCCTGGATGGAAAGCTGTTGATCGGCGGTAACGAGATAGCCACCGGGTGCGATGGCGTTCGACTTTTCCACGGCCGTCGTCACGTCTTTGAGTGTGACGTCATAGGACTTCATCTTGAGAGGATTGACCAGTACCTGGTACTCCCTCGTATCTCCACCAATGACGAGCACCCGTGCTACGCCAGGCACCGCGAGAAGTCGATTCTTGACCTCCCAATCTGCTAGTGTTCTCAATTCCATCAGTGACGTCCCATCAGCCTGAAGACCGAACTTGAGTACGTCGCCAATTGCCGCCATCAAGGGCATTATCGCCGGAGTCCTGACGTGTGTCGGCAGGCGAGTCGATGCTATGTGCAGCTTTTCCATTACCAGCTGTCTTGCTTGATAAATGTCCGTATCGGCGGCGAAGATCACTGTGATTACCGATACTCCCGACATCGATATGGAGCGAACATGGGTTACAGCCGGCATTCCATTCAAAGTGGATTCCAGAGGAATGCTGATCAACGCCTCCACCTGCTCCGGCACCAATCCTGGTGCCTGGGTTTCAACCACGACTTGCGGTGGAGCAAACTCTGGAAGCACGTCGACATTTGCAGTAGTCGAGACATACATTCCGGTCAACAAGAGAAACGTTGCAATCACCACCACGATGAAGCGGTTTCCGATTGACCAGGATATGAGACCGTTTAACACTCAACCTCTCAAACGCTTCTGCTCTTCTGCTGTTCCTCTTCAGAAGTTGTTTTGGTTACGTCCGTACTCTCTTTTGTCGATTTCGACGTGCGAACGAACATTGTTGCTACTCCGACACCAAGACCGAACGCGAGCGCGAAGGCCACGTACAAGAGCGGATTGATGGCGGCAGCTGCCTTATGGTCGTCGTCGTCATCTTCGTGATGATGCCCGCCGTGACTGCTTTCGGTCGGGTGTGAAAACACGTCGGTCGTGCCCTGGGCCTTGAGGAGATTAGCTTCGAGTTGAAAAGCTCCGCGTACGACCACCTTTTGCCCTTGCTCCACGCCGGCCACGATTTCAACGTCATCTCCGAAACTCTTGCCGAGCTTTACGCGCACGAGTTGATATGTGAGCGGCTTTTGCTCAATGAAAAGGCAGTAATGACCTGCTCGATCGATAATCGAATCCTTTGGTACTTTCATGGCCTTCACCGGACCGCGAGTCGCGATTGCCAACTCTACGAACATGTCTGGCTTGAGCCGCAACTCCGGATTGGGAACCTCGACACGGACCGGCAACGTGTGTTTCTTCGTGTCGACCTCGCTGCCTACGTGTGAAATCGTCCCGGGAAAGCTGAAGTGAGGCAGAGCATTGGCGTATACCGTCACTTTCTGTCCATCCGCCACGCGATCCATATCTGATTCGTACACTTCCGCCTGCGCCCATACCAGTGAGTAGTCGAGAATATCGAACAGAGGGTCCTGCCCGTTGATTGTTTCACCAGGGTTAGCGTGCACCGCTGTGACCACACCGCTTCTGGTAGCAGTCACCGGTACGACAGTGACTGCGACATTGTATTTCAGCATCTTCTGAATGCTCGCCTCCGGCATACCTAGCTGTTTGAGGCGATCGATTTGCGAGCGCAGATTGATCTTGAGTCGCAACTCCAATGCTTGCAAATCGACTTGTTCCTTGCGCTTGAGGTTGTCCAGCCGATTCCTGGCCACTTCCAGATCTGCTTTTCCAGCCTCCACCGACTTCAGTGCGGCTATCTTTTCCTCGTACAACCTGATCAGACGATCGTTGGTAGTCTGGGCCACTGTCAGGCGCGCTTCGGCTTGATTTCGTTCTGACGTGTAATCCGAGCGCGCTTTGAGGATTTCGGCAGTACCTGAGTTCTTGGTGTTGAGAAGGTCCGCCGCCATTCGATTAATTTCCGGACTCTCGAGTACGGCTAGGACCTGACCCTTTTTGACCTGATCGCCCAGATCGACATTGGTTTCGATCACTCGTCCGCCCAGCAGAGCGTGCTGAACATATGTTCGGGTCGGCAGCGCCTCAATTGTTCCGAGCGCTTTGATTTCAAGTGGAAGCCAATCCTTCCCGGCGACCTCGGTTTTTAAACCAATCGCTTCTTTCGCCCGTTCTGACAGTTTGACCGTCTCTGTGGTTGGTCCGACGCTGTCCTCGTGCAATTGCCGGTTGGGTGTGTCGTCGGCATAGCTAGGCATAATACTGGCTGAACATAACGCCAGTAATGCGAGAATGACAACCGAATTCGATGCTATCTGTGTGACCGCTTTATTCAGAATTTTACTTACTTCTAGCAGTAGCAAAGTATATTATTCCCGGATGAAGTCGTGGATGCTTAAATCTAGAGGCAGATAATTGATAGGCGCTAAGGTTGAGCGATGCCCAAATTGCTTCTTGTCGAGGACCAAAAAGATTTCGCCGACGCTGTAGTCGACTGGCTTGCGGCCGAGGGATACATGGTTGATCTTGCTTCGACCGGGCCTGATGCGCTCGGCATGCTTCGGACGCGAGAATACGACCTTATCATTCTCGATCTCAATTTGCCTGGTCTTAGCGGCCTCGATGTGTCGAGAACCTTTCGGCGTCACGGTGGAACTACGCCGATTCTAA